>JAHBWR010000031.1 GCA_019636875.1 Nitrospira sp. | reverse complement strand
TGTCACACCCAAAGAGCATCTGGGATTGCCGACTCGCGAGGACGTCAAGACCGGCGTCATCACCTATAAGATCGCGGCGCATGCGGCCGACTTAGCTAAAGGTCATCCCGGGGCCCAGGAGCGAGATAACGCACTGTCGAAGGCCCGATTTGAGTTCCGCTGGGAAGATCAGTTCAATCTGTCGCTCGATCCTGAAACGGCGCAGCAGTTCCACGACGAAACGCTCCCGGACAACGCCGCCAAGGTTTCGCATTTCTGCTCGATGTGCGGTCCACATTTTTGTTCCATGAAAATTACCCAAGACGTCCGTGACTACGCTGCGCAGCTGAACATCGACGAACAGCAGGCCATCCAAATCGGCATGAAGGAAAAGGCCGAAGAGTTTAAGACAACCGGGGCTGAAATTTACCGGTAGGAGAGCTGTATGGCAAAACCGAAGCCTGCGCCGTTACGTGAACGAGATATCACCAGGCAGATTGCCCGGGAATACTATAAGGAGTTCGACCAGCTCATCGAAAGCGATGTCATTATCGTCGGCGCAGGCCCATCTGGGATGATCTGTGCGCATGATCTGGCGTCTATGGGATTCCGAACGCTGCTCATCGAACAGAGCTTGGCGCTCGGCGGGGGATTTTGGTCCGGTGGATACCTGATGAACAAAGCCACCATCTGCGAGCCTGCGAACGAGATGCTCGAGGAAATCGGCGTTCCCTGCAAAAAGATCAAAGAATGCGACGGGATGTATATGGTCGATCCCCCGCACGCCACAGGCGCCCTGATCTCAGCCGCCTACAACGCCGGTGCCAAGGTCATGAACTTGACGCGGGTGCTGGACTTAATCATCCGAAACGATGGCATCCTGGAAGGAGTCGTCGTCAACAACACCACAGCCGAAATGGCAGGCCATGATCTGATCCATGTTGACCCGATTGCCCTTGAGAGCAAAATCGTGGTGGATGCGACCGGCCATGATGCCATCGTGGTGGAGCTTCTGCATAAACGAAATCTGTATAATAAAGTACCTGGAAACGGGGCCATGTGGGTGGCGCGATCTGAAGAAGAAATCATGGACCGGACGGGAGAGGTCTATCCCAATTGTTTCGTGATTGGATTGGCCGTCGCCGCCGTCTACGGCACACCGAGAATGGGACCCGCTTTTGGATCCATGTTGCTCTCTGGACGGTACGGAGCTGAATTGATCAAGAAGAAACTCAAACAGGAGTAACGGTACCTCTCGGTCGTCAAACAGCAGAGGTTTCACGACTGTTCTATCGCGTGATGACGACTATGTAGAGGCGTTGACGAAACATGGACGTTCAAGATTTTCTCCTTCAAGGCGAAGGGCGTGAGGAAGACAAACGCCAAGCATGGAATCTGTTCCAACAGGCCTTCGAACGACAGATGAAAGGGGACCTTGAAGAAGCGGTCAATCTCTACAAGCAATCGATCTCAGCCCATCCCACTGCCGAGGGTTACACATTCCTGGGGTGGACCTATAGCTTCATGGGACGGCTTGATGACGCCATTGAAGAATGTCACAAAGCCATCGCGCAAGACCCTGATTTCGGCAATCCTTACAACGATATCGGTGCATACCTGATTGAAAAAGGTGAGTTCGAAGAAGCCATTACCTGGTTTCGGAAAGCGATGCGGGCCAAACGGTACGAGAGCCCTGCCTATCCCCACTTGAATCTCGGCCGGGTGTACGAGCGCATGGGAAACTGGACCGACGCCATTGAGTCGTATAAGCAAGCCCTCACTCTTGATCCCAACTATAAGCTCGCCAGAAGGGCGCTCGGGCGGCTGGTGAGCTCACTAAACTAAGGGCATACTTATGCACAAAACCATCCTCGTGGCCATCACTGACTTGTTCTTCTACACGAAGGTCAAGGATGCGCTGCGCCAGACGGATTTCCAGATAGAGAAAGCCCGAGCTCAGCAGGACATCCTCGACAAGGCCGCGTCGGTAAGCCCGCGCCTGATCATTCTCAATATGAATGATTTGACTCTTGATGCCTTTGACGCACTGGAACAGCTGAAGGGCGATCCAAGATTGAACGCGATTCCCATATTGGCGTTCGCCAACCATGAAGAAGTAGATACCTGGAATCGCGCAAAGGTACTCGGCGTAACGAAGATCGTTTCCCGCAATGAGTTTTCGGCTCGGACGAAAGGATTGGTAGAGGAGTTGGTGACGGGACCTGTCGCCTCCTCATGACGACGGAAGGTCGTTGTCTCCCGTGACATTCATTACAACCACTCGTAGGCTTCTCAAGGGACTATGAAACAATCGCGCCTGCACTCACAACATGCCCAACTTGGGGCAACGTTCGAAGCGATCACTGGCTGGGACATGCCAGCCCACTATGGCGATGTGGCCGCTGAGCATCATGCCGTTCGACAAGCTGTGGGAATCGCTGATCTCTCCCATCGCGGCAAACTCAGAGTCACGGGTGAGGATCGTGTGAAGTGGCTGCAAAGCGTCGTGAGCAACGACATCCTTCCTCTCCAACCTGGCCAAGGCCGCTATTCCAGCTTTTTGACGCACAAAGGTAAGATGCTCACCTATTTCCGCCTGTACGTGCAAAGTGACGCCGTCATGGTGGAAGATGTCGGTGAAATTGGGGAGACGACGTTTCAGGCGCTTCGTAAGTTCTTGCTCTACGGAACCAAAGCAAAGATGGAAAACTGTGCTGAGAGTTGGGGGCTACTCTTAATCAGCGGGCCAAAGGCAACCCATGTCGTCCAATCAGCATATGGAGTGGATGTCACGGATTTACAACCCATCGATTTCGTGACGGCACAAATCGGCGGACATCATGCATTGGTAGTACGCACGGAAGAGACCGGAGAAGTCGATATCGAGATCCTGCTTCACGCAGACAGCCTGCTGGCCGCATGGACGGCGGCCATGCAAGCCGGCACCAAGTTTGGAATCAAGGCCATCGGTAGTAAGGCACGGGAGGCGTTGCGTCTGGAGGCCGGTCTCCCCAAGGCTGGACCGGACTTGAATGAGGAGATTGTCCCACCCGAAGCCAACCTCGAAGGCAAAGCGTTCAGTTTGAACAAAGGGTGCTATCCGGGGCAAGAAGTCGTCGCGCGTATGGATACATACGGCAACGTCCGCCGCAAGCTGGTCGGGCTGGTCCTGAAGGATTCAGTGATTCCACCGCATGGTGCGAAGCTCTATAGTGGTGATCGTGAAGTAGGGTGGATCAGCAGTGCGGCACATTCCCCTCAACTCAACCAAGTTGTGGCGTTCGGATTTCCACTGCGAGACTTCAGTCAGCCTGGCACCGCCTTGACCGTGGAACATGAGAACAACCGATATCCAGCAACTATTCAGACCCTCCCCTTTTATACCAAACTCTGACGCCATACCCTTGAAGACCAATGCCCCTAGAAGATCAAGACCGTAGCGATCAGACCACTCCCTATCAAGCAGCAGGCGAGCTTGTGGGCATCACCAAGTTGGTGGATGAATTTTATGCCAGCATGGATACGTTGCCGGAAGCTGAAACGATTAGAAAAATGCACCCACCCGATCTCACCGAGTCTCGGAGAAAATTGACCTATTTCCTATGTGGCTGGCTGGGAGGTCCAAGACTCTTTCAGCAACACTATGGGCCAATCAGCATTCCCGGTGCTCACAAGCGATTCCCAATAGGCTACGAAGAACGTGACGCCTGGCTCCTCTGCATGCAACGGGCCCTCGCGACTCAGTCCTACACCGAGGAGTTCAAGCAGTACCTCCTAGCCGCACTCAGTATCCCGGCAGAACGAGTCAGGCAAGTGAACATGGGAGAGTTCTAGCACACATCTCTACGCCCATTGCTGCCCCCTTAGTCTCCCGCGGACATTGAGATACATCCCTGCATCCTTTCGGATACAGAAGTAAGACTTCTGGCTTTACCGCAGACAGAAGCATTTGTCTTCACAATCAATATGATATGACGGAATCCTCGGCAGCTCGAAACTACCTTCGTGTGGCACTCGCCTTGCTGATGTAGCGGAGAGACGTATTGCAGCCTTCTGAGAAGAATCAGGATCGTGTCGCGGTGAAACTCTGTGGGACTACTATCGGGGAATAGGCAAGAAGAGTGTGAGGCTGTAAAGTTTCCAATAGCTTCTGGAGTCATCAAAGAATGGACTACTCCTTCCTCATCCCCACAAAGCACAAAGATTCCCTTCCACTCCATTCAGAGCCGATCTCGATTGGATGCGAGGCGTGGGTCGACGTGAGCCGGTTTTGTACCGCTGAAAAGTCCTGGGCCAAACCCATTGGGACTCACAACAACTCCGGAAATCATGTTCACGCTTCTCCTTCCCAGAACTCCTTCACAAAATCATTCGCCGACCTACGCAGGAGATTTCGGAGAAGTTTCCCCGAAGATCTCGACTAGCCGCAACTCCCCTTCTCCTGCCGCGGCCTTATTCTGATTCTGCGCTTGACGAACTACGAGCGGTCTCATCCATAATTCATCCAACCAAAGCTATCTCGGTACGAAAGCCTCATACGGAACGTATTGAAATCGCAGATGCGTCATCTATTCAATTACCTCTATCGTTCAGCAATTGCGACAACATGTGCGGCCCTGACAGGATGTGCAACCACGACCGTAACAATCACACCATCACCCCAGCCTCCCATCTGCGACAGTCTGACCTCTGCACTCGTCCTCTGGGCGCCTCAGTGGCGTCCAGATCAGAAGGACGTGCCGGAGCGGGAAACTGCAGCCGAAACCGGCGTGAGACAGTTCCTGCAGACTTCGAAATGCTTTAAGAACTCTGAGCTTCGCCGCTTACCAAGCATGAGTCTGCCCACAATTGCTGCGGAAGTAGACACAGTAAATAGGCCGTTTGACAAGGTGGTCACGATTACAGTTCGAGAGCTTGGGCCAGTGCTCAAGCTCCTCGCCTCGCTCGCGCTCATTGATGGAGGAACAGAAGTCCTACTGCATATTGCCGAACATACATTGCCCAGTCAGAAACAAACTCGGGCGTTCACTATTCACTGGCAGAACGGAGGTCCTGGTGTCATCAAAGGCGTGGGGTCTCTCCCAAATGACATGCAAGATACACTGGTTAGGAGTCTGCAACCAGTCCCCACAACGAAGTGACCCGTGCGATATGTGGGACAGACCGACTACCCACCTGTCCGGGTAAACGTAGAACCAGTGCAAGCGAGCAAATGGCAACATACGGTGCAAATGGATATACTGCATGTCCTCAGCAAGCATAGGGCTAGTGTGACCGACAGATGATAGACCATGACACGGAGGTTTCAATGATAGTGACCGTCTCTCGGATAATTCGCTACTTGTCAGCACTCACACTCCTTTTGGCTCCCACCCTGACCAATGCAATGTCAGGTATGAACTTGCCGCATAGCGAACACGCAAGCACGGGTGCTTCACTCTCCAAGAGTATGGCGGCACCGATTAACTCCTCGGAAGCTGAGATTGAGATGACTTACAGTGCCGATGGGAAGACCGCCATCTTCGTTTCCGGACGCCAAGGAAGTATCCCCTCACCAGAAGTTCCGTACAACTTCGATATCTGGATGGCGCACAATGTGAATGGCGAGTGGCAAGAGCCGATTCATCTGGGACCAGATATCGATCCGACAGTGGGTCCAAATATCAATACATCAGCATGGGAGCTCGAACCGAGCTTCTCGGCAGACGGCAATGTCATTTATTTCACGAGATACCAACCTGGCAATCTGTCCACCGGCGATCTCTATGTGACCCAGAAAGTCAATGGAGTCTGGCAACCGGCGAGAAATTGGAACGATGTCCCGGAACTCCCCCACATCAATACCCCAACCGGGGAGGAACATTGCCCCATCATCGCCTCAGATAGCCTGATTTATTTTAACTATCAGCAGCCGGGAGTCACTCAAGACAGCGATATCTGGAAAGTCGAGAAGAAGGACGGAGTTTGGCAGAAACCTGAGAGTTTGGGACCGCGTATCAATTCGCCCTACCGTGACCATATGCACTGGACCGGTCTCTCAAAGGATGGGAAGAGCCTCATTATCACCAGTACGCGTCCGGACATGGGCTCGCGAGGCGGACATGATATGTGGATCTCCTACCAAAATCGAAATGGAGAATGGCAGGAACCATTGAACCTCGGCGATACCATCAACACCAACGGCGAAGACATGTGTTGGACCTTTACGCCGGACGGGAAGATGTTCACGGGAGGTTCAGGCCCGCGTGATTCATACAATCACGATATCATGTGGGTACGAAAAGAGAACGTTCCGCTGTTGAAGAATTTCGAACCGATTGGGCCACCACCAAATCTGCTCATCTCCGGCAAACAGAATTCCGGCGACAGAAGATGACGTCACTGCCCAATCTCATCGATCTGCAGCAAGTACCACAGCTACTGATAGTGCTGCGCTTGAGTGAGAAAAAGGCTCGCGTACAACCCTTGTTGTCGCATCAAACTATCGTGAGTGCCTTGTTCCACAATGTGCCCTTGATCAACGACAAAGATCCGATCCACCATTTTCACCGTTGACAGCCGATGGCTGATCAGAATCGCCATCCGCCCGTGCGCAAGTTCATGAAATCTCTCAAAGAGCTCGGCCTCTGCCTTGGCATCCATGGCGCTGGTCGGCTCGTCTAACACAAGAAGTTGTGAGTTTCGTAATAGAGCTCTGGCAAGCGCCACCTTTTGCCATTCCCCGATACTCAGTTCGTGCCCACCATCAAACAACTTACCGAGCAATGTCTCATACCCCTGCGGTAAGCGCTGAATGACCTCATGAATCCCGGCCTGTTTGGCCGCCTGGGCAACTGCTGCGTCATCAACAGCGAGACCTCTTACGCCTAACGCAATATTTTCTTTTGCAGACAGTTGAAACTTCACAAAGTCCTGATAGATCCCGCTGACTGCACCACGGACCTCGGTAATGGGGTAGTCCCGAAGATCAACCCCATCAATGAAAATATGCCCCTCTGATGGATCGTACAGACGACACAAGAGCTTCACCAACGTCGTTTTCCCTGCGCCATTCGCACCAACGAAAGCCACGTGTTCCCCCGGCTTGATCGAAAAGGTGAAATCTCGAATCGCGACACGCTCCTCATGAGGATATTGGAACGAGACATGATCGAATACGACCCCCTGCGTGATCGGCCTTGGGAAAGCCCTCGGTTTCGCAGGCGTCGGCAATCGGGATTGGATGCCTAAGAACTCGCCCAATGTCGTTAGGAATAGATTGCTTTCATAGAGGTTCGAAACGCTGTGTCCAAATCCCTCCAGAAATCCTGAGGCCCGCTGTACCGCTTGAAAGCAAATAACAAGGTCACCCAGAGTGAGCAAACCGTAAAATGTGCGGACCGCTACGAAACTGCAGACCCCGAATACACCGGCTACACCAATGAGTTGTGCTACAAGGGTTTTGATCGCCCATCGACGCTCCAAACTGATTCGCTCCTGGCGCAGCACCAACCGAGCGTCTTGGAACCATTCTCGTAGACTTGGACCAAGATCGAACAACCGAACTTCTTTGGCTGCCGTCGCTTGTGTCAATAACGCGTTGACGTACCACGCTTTCCGCTCCAGTGGTATCCGCGTTCGTTCCCAAACATACAGCGTGTTGGATTGCTGAAGACGGACCAAGAAGTACGGAATGGCCGTCGCGATTAGAGCCGGAATGATCCCCCAATGCAGCCACCACAGTATCACCCCCATCGAGAGCAGTGAAATCGTGTTCTGCCCCAGTTGAAGCACAGCATTGAGGATCGCAGTCGGTCGGTATGGAGCCTCCTGTTGGGCATGATGCAAGGTGTCCTGGTATTGCGCATTTTCATAGTACTCGAGATCGACCTCAACCGACTTCGCCTGAAGAAGCGCGTACATGTGATCTGTGACGACTTGGGACTGTATTTTTGAAATCAGACCAGCTGCTACGCCCAACATGGCACTGATCCCCGCAACACCCGCTAGCCCGGCAAGCATGCTGATGATTCTGGTCAACGAAGCGTCATCCGTAGGAGTCTTCAGTCCTTCGGTCACTGCATCGATCAAGAGCTTTGTGAGATACAGCATTACCAGGGGAAGAAGCCCCTGGAGGATGCGGACTACTACGCTGGCAACCGCCAGGCGTGGACTGCTCTGCCAGACGAACGAGAGGGCTCGGCGAACGGTGAGCAGAAAAGGCCCTAGCCTCTTCATCATGCTATTCAGAAAGAGCTGAAGCACCAGGCCCCCCGTCAAGACTGCATCGTGCGGAGACATTGAGACCGGATCTCAGAACCCTGACTCACCGTTTGTATAAGATCAGGCGGATAGGAATAGGTAATCGTAAACCCTTGCCAGTGCGTTCCCGGTTCCTGAAAGGCCTGTCCATTAAGTGTGAGCCAGGCATGCCCATCAAGACCGGCCGCCTCCTTTCTGACTCCACAATGAAACACGACCGGATATCCCAGTTGTCGAGCAAATCGATAGAGTGCGAGTGATCGCGGAAAGCAATTCCCTCTCTTATTGTAGGGAAACAGCCGGAGCCAGCGATCCACATAGCAGGTCAGGATCTTCATCTCCGCATCGTTCTGTTTAGCATCGGCTGAGAGCGTACCAAATTGCTCAAGCACCCTCGGCAACGTCTGGAATCGCAATGCGGTACGAATCCAGAACACCGCAGCACCAACCCAAAGGATTGTCCAGTACTTGCGTACAAGCCGAAACCTTATCTGTCTCATAAAAGCACACCTCAACTTCACCACCATCTGTGGCGGAGCAGCATTCTATGAATCACTGTCTCCCACAAAGTTAGTCCACGGACATATCAACACCGGCTAGTGAGAGCCTAGCCAATGAACGCGAACCACCGGTTAATCACTCCACGAATTCGTGGCGACAAGAGACGCTTCACCTCTCGATGAAGTGGGACAATGATCTGAGCGAGGCACGAAAGAAGGAGACCACCATGACACCATGAGGGAGGCGTTATTGCCATGGGACTGTGAGCGCGACAGAGCGACAAGCCCAACCGCCAACGCTCCGACCATGAATCTTTTGCTGAAAAATAGAGTGCTCCTGCCTGTTCCTCGGTGATGCCCTGATGGGCATCTGATAGCAAACTGGCTGGCATTCGGTGAGCAAGTGCCTCAACCTCTACATCGGTTTTGAGCCGTTCAAGTACTGCGGCAGGTAGGGGCGCATCAAGCATGATATGTGCGACTGATAAGCCAAGATAGAGCATGCGCTGGCAGCGCCAGTTCGATGCATGGGCAAAAATTTGATTCCAATCTAAGTCTGGGTGTGAGGTGACAAGTTCCGCCACATCACAGACCCATTTCAGCTGTTCCCACGCATGCTTCGACCCATGGACACATAGAACAATCAGCAGAATCTCAGGGGCCAATCCTGGAACTCTCCCGTTTTCCAATACGACAGAGATTTGAGACCGCCAGATCTCCGGACGATCTAGCCAGAAGTTAAAGTGCGGATGTGCCATGACCCATTGGAGATCGACTCGAGAGATCGGACGTCTCTTGATAAACACATGATAAGGCCCTTCTTCATTTATTGTTTCACTAAGCGTGTCAGAAAGGGCTCTCCTCTTATAGCCCTGGGCCAATAAGACAGCCTGCGCTTCGGCGACGGAGGATTTGGGGACCAGCAGGTCCAGATCTGTGAAATCCCGGAGAGCCAAATCACCATAGGCCAACACAGCGAGGGTGGCCCCCTTGATCGGAATGACCGAGACTCCACGCTCCTGGAACGCTTCACACAAACTAATGAGCTCTTGGGCAAGCGACCGATTCAGCAAAGCACCCGCTTGGGTCTTCTTCCGCAGATAAGCTAGTGGTTCGAGAGGTACAAGGTTCGGGCAAATTGTGGTCAGACTCCTATGCAACAGCTGACTCACGCCATGATACTCGGCCATCGCGAGCACAACCGCCCAGTCTAGCGACACCTGTACCTGGTGTCGAATACGCGTTTTGAGATCATCGGATGCGATTGTGCGGGCACACCAGACGAGTAATTCCGCCTCAGGGGTCAGAGGAAACTGCCGAGCCACAGGCGGTGTTGACATCAGCATACCTGCTCCAGAAGAGGGGTGACGAGTTTGGGCAGGTCGAGGATGTCCCGGCCAAAGTGTAAGCGATAACAGTCCACCTGCTGGACGAGCTTCGTCAAGACCTGAAATTCTCGCCGGGCCACTTCTTGGTCATAGACCAATAAGGCTTGCGGCAGCACCAGTTCTAAGGCACGGCTTCTAGAGATCCTCTCCAGATGGCTCTGCGGGGCATCAACAACCTGCGGAAACAGCACCAAAGCTGGCTTGCAACAGGTCCCGATCCCGGCAGAATAGACTTCTTCGGCGTAAAAGCCTCGTTTGTGGAAACCGGGCTGTCGCTGCAGCACCTGCTCTGGTGCATTGCGAAGTTCAGGAAAGAAGGCAATGGTCTCATCGGTGACGTTGATCTTGATCGGGAAAGAAAGGAGCTCGATGTGGCCTCCGGCATCTCTAATCAATGGGTGGTCATCCGAAAGATACCGATAGCCAGCACGGAGCAAGGAGATAAAAGACGTTGTCTTCCCGCGGCCGCTGTTCCCAGGGATGAGGACGCCCCGCCCCTGCCACTCGAGCGCCGTAGCATGGATCGTATAGAGGCGCTGGTGTCGTAAGAGCTCGATCAAGGTCAGATGAAACAGATATTCAATCAAGTTGTCGGACATCCGCTCAGGCTTAAGCAGGTACCCCTCGGCTCGGCCGCTGGCGCCATCAATCACGAATACCCCCGCATCAGCAAAATCGATGAGCAGTCGTCCGCCGTCCTGACTCACGACATAGGGCCAATCGTCCTTCTGACCCCCCTCAGCCGCCACGTCCGTTCTGGAAACCAGGTGTCGAACCGAATGGGACAGCGCCAGGGGAATTTCCGATCGGTCCTGTGCGGCATAGAACTGCACGTCGAGCGACGTGGTCTCCTCGATGGCATCGCGCCGGAAATGCCGCAGCAATTCTTCTACTGGTGCGGCCAGGTGGGAAGATGCTGTGATATACCGAACGGGTGTGCCGTAGATGGAAAAGAGGTATTCGGTCTTCGGGGGATCTGCAACAGGCATCGAAACAGTACACCTCAAGTCACAGGTTATCATTCGCTCCTCGACACAGGTAGGAAGAAGGCCAGCTGATTCTCACGAACCAACCAGCCCTCCTCTAGGGGTTACCGGTGGCCGAAGTTCCCGAAATGTCCCGTATTCCCGGACCGTCCAGGTACGCCATCCCAACCGCCATTCCCCCAACCGTTGTTACCCTTGCTCCAACCAGAACGTGTCGCGGTGATGTCCCGCAACAGCTCATGCTTGGCAAGAGCCGGCTGCACATATGACTCTTTCTGCATGCTGCTTCACCTCCTTTCTTGTTGAAGTAGCCCTTCCTGGGTCAGATCGTTGACCAGGGTGACAAGATCGTCGAGGGCTCTCTCGGGGGCGACATCGAACCGATCACAGAGGATCGCTTGAATGTCGCTGATGGTCTTGTCACCGGTGCACTGTTCCCAAATAATGCTTCCGACACGGTTGAGTGTGTAGTACCGACCGCTACTGAGATCCAACAATACGGTCTCCCCATCCATGGTGGTGCCTTGGACGTCAGGGCTTTGCCGGAGAACAGTTCGAGCACCCATAGCTTGGTCGGCAATCGTAGGAGGGATGGGAGGCAGCGCAGAAGGTAGTGAAGGCTCTGACATGGGCCGGTCCTCCATGATCTGATGTTAGCCTGTGGATGCTTGAGTGAGGAGAAATGTAAGTTCGATTCAGTGTGCCTGAATTGTAGGTAGGGTGCTTCGACCGACAGCGCGCTTGACGCATATCGACCCTCTAAAAAATAGCGTTACCCAGAAAGAGGTGCGGTCGGGAAAGATCAACGCATCCAAGTGCATGTTGTGAGGACTAGTCACAACATTGCTTAATATCTTCGGCTTTGAAAACGAAGAATGCGTTCTTCTTGTCTACATACCTTATGACTAGACGCGAGCCTTTGTACCAGGTATGGAATGACAAATCGTATACCTCTTTCGTACGGCAAGCAGTCGCGGGCGCCTCCCTGGGGCGGCAACTCCAGCAGCATGATGTTGAAGTGATGATTTTCAGAGGATAATTCACCAGGCAGTCGTCGGTCGCCCTCCCTTGTCCATCCGGTACCAGGCTTGGCGCCCAGATAACGACGGCTGCCGACAAGTACTCGTACTCACGAATGGCAACGCGACGCCAACCGGAGCCCTACCAGAGCTTCAGTTACCGCTGATTGATCAGGTGAGGAGCATTTTCAACTGATCTTTCAATCGACGATTTTTCAAAACAGTAGAAATACGAAACAATTGTAGAATGTCGTTCGAAGCCTCCATGCCAAGATATCGAACTTGACATGGGGATGGGGCTCGGTGGTGCACAGGTAGGTACGTCGACTGACGAGACTTTATGTGGGCTTGAGCGCGACGAGTGGTTCGAGTCAGTCAACTTTGGCAAGACAGACACATCGAGCACGAGGTACGCTACCACATTCGCAGTAGCATGCGACGCTATTCTCACCGCTCCGGATTTCGTGTCGCCGTCACCGCTGAAGCAAATCTCAGCAAACTCGCCCGTTCCTCATCATCTAACGCCAACAGCAGATGTGCTTCATCGCCGTGCATGAGTCGCAGGCTCAGAAAGGGCTCTTCTCGACGTTTTTCCTTGTTGTCCCACATCGCATCGATTAACTGCACCTTGTCCAGCTGTCCGACCGACACCACGTCGTACCGAAAATATGAATCACCGATCACCATATCGAAAACCACATTGCCGGCAGTGAACAACACCAGATTGAACCGGCCTTGGTCTTCATATCCTTCAGGCAAAAATTTATTCACGTGGCAGTGCGCAATTTTTCGATCTCCCAAGGCGCTGCGGAATTTTTCCTTCAAGGCGTCATAATCGATCTGCAGGGCCTTTTCATCAGGCCCGGTCGCTGCAACAGCTGCGGCTTCCGCTTTCAAGAAGATATCATCTGCGGACATTAATCCTGACATTGCGACGTCCTCTCATTATCGTTTGAATGAACAAGGCGAATACATCTGAGGGCTGTACGGTAACCGGCTCCCAACCGAGATTGCAAGAGAAATGGGTCAAAACCCTATGGCTCGGGAGCGGAAATATGGTGAGAGAATCGTGTCTCTCCTGCCTCATCGATGACAGTTACATCGAACGAGCTTCTTGTCACTCGAACAAGCCCGAAGTTTTGGTAGCCCGACTCGTTGACCAATCGGGTCGGATGGAGGTCTTCACTGGCCGGCGTAAGTCTTCCTGGTCTGGCCGAGAGGGGTCCAACCATGAACTCGTGAAAATCGATGATGCCGTCCTGATCAGGATCGTAGGCATTCGCCTGTACCCAGTGCCCATCACCGGCAAGAAACACTACATTTCTAATTTTCTGACCAAGAATGGTATCGACAATCATCTGCCGTTCTCGCACAAAACCAACGCCATTCCGATCGGCCCCCCAGCCATCGTTTCCCACGCTACCTTTGACGACCGACAAAGGGACTGACGTCACAATGACTTTCCAGATCGCCGTCGACCTTTGAAGCTCATCCAGCAGCCATTGCAATTGACCCGATCCTAACATGGTCTTGTCAGGACCATCTTGATCCTCATTCCGACTCCGATATTGCCTGGTATCTAGGATAAAAAGCTCCAGATTGGCCCCGTAGCGGACACTCCGATACAGGCGGTGGGGATCCTGCTCAGGAGAAGCAATCGGCCAGTATTCACGCAAGGCCTGCCGTCCGGCCGGCATCTGGGCATCAAATGGTCCAGAGAAATTGTCGCGAACGTCGTGATCGTCCCATATCACATACACCGGCACCGTCCTCAAGAATCGTTGCAAAGACTCAGCCCCACGCTGATAACGATGGCGTTCGCGGTAGGTTTGCAGGGTCGTTGCACTGAAATCAGCCCCCGGCTCATTCGGCGGTGAGAGGCAGATATGATCGCTATAAATAGTATCGCCGAGGAACAGAAAAAAATCAGGGTCTTGTCGATGGATCACATCAAAAATGGGATAGCCGCCCACTCCTTGACGGCATCGTCCCTGCCCCCCAAGATCTCCGCTCCAGGCAAACGTCACCGCGGTCGAGGTCGTGTTATCTGGCAGTGTGATGAATTCTCCCTTCGCTGCCAGTTTTCCGGAGAACGGCTTCGCGGATTGGTCTTCATCAGCGACCGTGACATGATATCGATACAGGGTTCCAGGGCTCAGCTTCCCAAGAGGAACCGTGAGGGTATAATCCGTTTCCGCTGTGCTCCGTATGAGGGCCGTGCTCGGCACCGGTGCAACCGCCGTCGCCAGCTTTGAGGCCTGTTCCCAGAGTGAAGGGGGTGCATACTCGACTCGCACCTGTGCCGGTCCGTCTGTGCGTAGCCAGAGTAGGGCTCGTTCTGAACTGACGTCCCCGACCGCCACACCTTGAGGTAACAATTTCGAATCGAGAAAAGAGATTTCGTCAGAAGAACTGCTGGTTCGAATGCTCTCGTCCGAGAAGCCGCTGCAATCCACAGACAGACCAACAAGGATGAGAAAACTGACTACAAGAAAACCTTGAGGCATAGGGCACTCCTACCCGATGGAGATACAGCAGTGACGCAACCGACGAACGCACCGGGCTTGCAAATCGATGAAGTTACCCGGCATACTGCCAGACTGATTAGGGGGAAGGAAAGTGCAGGATCTACACTGCTGTGTGCCAAACTGCCAAGCAAAGCCCTATGCCCCAGCCGGTACACGTTCTGTCTGTAAGGACCATTTCATCGGCTTTCTCACATGGCGTCGCCGCCGTGGACCTCAAATGTTCCACGCCTATGCCGGCATGACCATGCCAGAACGTGATGGCATCGCCGCTGAATGGATGAAAACCCTTCGGATTGACGAAGTGCCTGCCACCGCACCTAAGCTTTGACCAATCCATTGCACCAAAAACTCACCGCGTAACCTCTTACCGCAATACGCGTTAGCTGGGACCACTAACCCCTTCTAACTCAAGCAAGCCGCCTGGTTGTCTCCTGATTGCGCGCATGCACCGAGGGCCTTCTGAGGCCGCGCGGTGCGCGAGTAGAGGAGATAGCCAGACGGCCTGCCTCCCTCACCCCATCACCGGCGACCCGTGGTGGTGAATCATCAACCATTCATCACCGATCAGTTCAAAGAGGTTCGTGGCAAGAACCTTAGCATGTTGCGGTTCGTCGGACTGTTGGGTGGTGAGATTTTCGACACAAATGACCCAGGCCATGTCGCCGGCCACCTGTACCATCACATCGGTCAACTCGAATTTCATCGAGAACGTATTATTAAAGATCAACACCCAAGAGTCTCGTACGGACGGCCACCCGGAACGAATCGTCCAACCCGGATGAATGCAGGTAACATAGTCCTGATGCATCCACACCTGGTCCATCCTAGCAATCTCGAGGCTCTCAAACGCCTCGTAGAATGTGCGATTGGCCTTCGTAACCGCTTCAATACGCTCTTGCAACACCTCGTACCCCTCCCTCAGCGAAGCTGCATCATACTGCAACTGAACTGGACACGGCGAGGACATTTCTCCTCGGCGTCAATGGAAGAGGAAATACCGGATACGGCCTGAGTCACGAAGGCAACAGGTGAGCATGTAATTCAATTGATCTGAAAGTGAATAAAGAACACCACGTGGCCACGGGTATGGACATACGTGCCACCATGTCAGCGAGCTTCCCTCGTATATTACTTAGCGGCCTTCCGTACATGCAGAGCCGGTGTAGTAGAACTCGACTTCTTGTTTGAAAACACCTTGCCTACGTGTTCAAGACGCCTTGGGGGGACATCGAATAAGTCGTTAAGTTCGATCACGACTCCTCCAACGATTTGGCGCAGTTCATGTTCCGTATGGTGTATGGGAACCAGTCGCCTGCGCTGCCAGCCTCGAAGTGCGAATATTTTACTTAACTGCATCTGAGGCCGCTCGCATACCATCACAAATTCCCGTCCTTGGCTATCTTCAAGTATGAAACCCTTTAAATGCATACCGCTTCTCCCCCTTTCTCAAAGATACCAATCGCCACACACTCTGATCAGCAGTTCCACCATTTGAGGTGTCACCAGCCATCTGATAGCTTTGAGTCTCGGTGTACTTCGACCTGCAGAATACTGAAGAAAATGGCATAGGCCCACCAGGAATACTCTGAAAACTGGAGCGGACATCACTGAGGAGATTCGGGAATGTACCGGAAGCCATTAGAGGGCCGATCCTCCTCGTTGAGGATCGACCCTTCTAACGAGATCAATGCAAGAAACTACCGGCTAAGCTAATACTGCAGCTGCAAGGCAACGTGGAACGAATCGACCTTGTTGCCGGTCGCCCCAGGCCCAAAGTTGTTGAAGAACCCTTTCGTGTTGAGATCGCCGTACCGATAGAACGCCGAGATGCGCGCATTGTGGCCGGCGATGATGTAGTTCACCCCCGTCTCCCACTCCTGCCGCATCGCGCTGTACAGCGGATCGATGCTGGTGAACCGCACATAGGGCTGGAACCGCCCAATCCCCACTTCATGCGGAATCAGGTACAAGCCATACACCGTCCACGAATGCCCGTTGAAGGTGCAGAAACACGTGGCCGGCGACGTCGCAAACGCCCCCGTCCCATAGTTCGCCCAGTGCCGTTTGAATTCTCCGTTGAACGTGAACACACCCATGTTATTGGGCAGCACTTTTTCCAACAACACGTCGACCGAGGCACCGGTGAAATCCGACACACTGGCAGCCGCGGCATTGCCTGCCCCATCTTTTTGATGCTGCACGCTGGCCCCGATCGCTAAGATATCGCCGGCCGTCCCGTAATAGGTCCCCGAGGTGTAGTAGCCCGGGTTCGGCTCATCGTTCAAGAAGTTCCACTGCACCCGTCCGGTGTACATTAAGCTGCTGCCCAGGTTCGGCCCATTCCGCAAGCCCTGGGACACACTCAAGACATATAACAGGTGGGTGGTCCCAAACGGGTGTACTTTGCCCCAGAAGGTGGCCGCATTGTCACGACCATAGAGCCCGGCTCCGCCGCCACCTGCCGTCGGCCCATTGAAGTTGGCGCTGAGGTCGGCGGGAAAGAACGGGGTCCGGAACCCATCGAAGGTCGCATGGTAAAAGGGCCCGTTCAGCTCGCCCCGCTCGCTCGGGAGCAACATGCGCCCGACCCATAGGTTGACCATCTCATTGAATTCGAATTTGCCGATCGCATCCAGCAAGCCGATCGAGGAGTTCCCCCCGAAGTTCTGCCCCCCGGCAAACGGCCCGGCCCCGCCCGCCGCATTGCAGTTGAAACAATCGGTGTTGAACTCAAACTTCACATACTTGTGGAGCTGCCCATTAATGTAGATACGCGCATTGTTGATGGTGAAGTCGTTGCTGTAGTGCCCTCCCGGTGAGGCCCCTTCGATGGCATTAAAACTCGTCCGGATCCCCATCCCGATCGAGATCCACTTGTCGTCATCCGCCTTGATCGTGCCACCAGCAAAGGCACTCGGCAGCGTGGACCCCATTCCAGCCACCAGCGCCGTCACGGCTCCAGCAACTACAAGTTGTTTCCACCGCCTTTTAAAATGTCCCTTCATACTGATGCCCTCCCTTGTGAATAAGAAACATCCACTGCCCACCTGCCTCCTCTTAGTCACAACAGCCCGCGCGAAAACATCCTGCGTGGAGTATGCCTAAGCCTTCGAACGATATAGAACAATTTCCTCATTGTTTCATTGTTTAGGACTATACATGTGTATTTTCGCTTGTCCAATTAAATGCAGAAAACGATCAGGTGTGATACTGATGTGGCTATTACCTGCGCGCATTACCCCCCTCACACCACGAGACCACAATGGTCACACCCTGGAGCTTAATGCGTGTAAAGCAATCCCTGTACCTCAGCTCCAGACATACAACAACATCGGCCAGCACAGTGAGCAAGAGATCGACAGCCCTGAGCTATGTGTCTGCTCAATAAAACAGTTGTACGATGTAACGCGTTGATAAATAAGAGCCTGGAGGAAGATATTCACGATCTTCCGCCAGGCATCTTCGACAGACTGGTCGGGATCTAGCGGTTGGGTTGAGGCGTGTATCGGAGATACGGTTTCACAGTCGTGAACCCTTTAGGAAACAGTTGTTGCGCTTCTGCATCACTCACAGCGGGAGTAATAATACATTCTTCCCCGTCCTTCCAATTTGCGGGGGTGGCAACCTTATATTTTGACGTCAACTGGAGGGAATCGATGACCCTCAATAACTCATCAAAGTTTCGCCCACAAGAGGCCGGATAGGTCAGCGTCAGTTTCACTTTCTTGTCAGGACCGATAATAAAGACCGATCGGACGGTCATATTGTCGATCGCGTTCGGATGGATCATGTCATAGAGCGTCGCCACCTTCTTATCCGGATCTGCGATGACGGGGTAATTCATCGTCGTCTTTTGGGTCTCATTGATGTCATTGATCCACCCTTTGTGAGAATCCATAGGATCCACACTGACCGCAATCACTTTGACGCCTCGCTTCTTGAACTCCGGGGAAATCTTGGCCACCGTACCCAATTCGGTCGTACAGACTGGGGTGTAATCCTTCGGGTGGGAAAAGAGGATTCCCCAGCTATTGCCTAACCAGTCATGGAAATCAATCGTACCCTCTGTCGTTTCAGCCGTGAAATTTGGGGCATCGTCGCCCAATCGTATCGCCATGGTACACCTCCTTAAGCCTCATAATGAAAGATATCCAGATCCACACAAGCTCTAAACAATACTGTTTCACGTGATCTCAGTGCAAGAGGCAGTGCGTCACACCTTTTCATTCATCGACGCTCTGCACACACATTCGGTTCCAAGAAGCGCCACCCCTTGACCCTCCGTGCCGACGAACGATTGACGCTTCCTGCACTTCCTACTGCCCCGGACCAGACTCAAGATTTCTCCCCCTTCAACCGATAGGCATCACGAAGGACCTCTAGCGGAGAGCACCATGGATCAAAACGAGCCAACGCGGACGAAGCTCCATATTTCGAAGGATCCGATGTACCTCATGCTACGTGAGGGCTGCATCAAAGAATTCAACGCCAAGAAAGCATCCGGCGATAAATGCGACCTTCGGGGGTGTGATTTACGAGGCCTGGACCTACGCGGCTTAGATGCCGATGGGCTGGACCTGAGTGACTGTTATTTTCGGCAATCGGATCTTCGCGGAGTCGACCTCAGTAAAGCAACACTAGCCGGTGCCAGTATCAATGCCTGCAAAATCTCAGGCGTTCTCTTTCCCAATGAGCTCAGCGCATCGGAAATTGAGCTCTCCCTCTTACATGGGACACGAATGCGCTACCGCGCAAAATAGCTGCACCACGTTCATCTTCTCCTCATGGGACATGACCTCGCCTGAAGTACCAAACATGTCGATTGGCAGGCCCTCTGAGATCACGACAACAAAGAATGACCTCAAAAATGAGGGGTGAGGATCACGCTGCTTACGAGCCGGCAGACAGGGTTAATTGCGTTCTGACTTTCTCATGCCCAGACTCAGCTTCGCCCGCATCAAGAAGTACCACTCGTTCCTCAGTAAGCACTCCACCTTCGAGCAGTCGATGGCGAATCGCCTCTGCTCGCTGACGAGCTAAGGCCTCAAACTCTTTGTCTGAGATTTCGATTGCCGCCGCGAGTTTCTGCTTCATCTCCTCTACGCTCGGCTGAGAAGACTCGCCCGACGGGGTTGCGGGATCAGGAGGGGGAAGCTTCGCAAATAATTTCTCCACCAATCGCTGTTCGACTTTCGGCGACAGCTCTTCCTGATCCGGATTCGCACCACCCTGCATCGCAAAGAGTTGCGCTCGGAGCTTCATTGCTTGCAGGGCAGTGCGGTCGAGCCTCGAATCAGTCGTACCCTTTACATCGAGCCGGAGTCCGGCTCGTTCATCCAAGGCTTGCTCCAGCGCCTCGAGTTTCTTCAACTCTTCCTCAACGAGTGACGCACTCCCCGGCTGAAATTCTATGAATTCAAGGCCCTCTGCGCTGCCGTCTCCGGGGACCAGTTTCCCCATCAAGGCAAACGGCGAGGCGACGAGTTTGGTCAACAAATTGAGCAACGTCGAAATCACCACTTTGCCGTATCTAAAATCAGGATCATCCAGGTTGCCGCGAATCGGCATATCGATTTCGATCAACCCCTTGCGGTCTTTGAGGAGGCCCACGACCAATGGAACCGGCAGCGACGTGGCATCCGGGCTATCCGTTTTCTCACCGAATGTCAGCTGATCGACATGGACAAGGTTCTCTGCCTCCAACACCTTTTGCGAAACCTTGTATTTCAGATCGAGCGACAACTTGCCTTTCGATAACCCATAGCCCACGTACTTGCCGCTGTACGGACCGGTCGGCCTAAGATCCATGCCGTTCAATGTGATGACCAGGTCGGTAAACGCATCCTCACTCAATGGATTAATCTTACCCACGATCTTGAATGGAGCGGTTCGTCCCACTTTTCCCACCAAGTTGACGTCTGCTTTCTTGAGCTGCTTGGACGACAAACCCTTAATGGTTCCCCCAAAGTCCGTGAGACTCGTCCGCACTTTCGGTTCGATGGATAAGTCCTGAAATCTTGCAGTCAACTTCGCCAGTTTGACCTGATCGATTGTCACAGATACCGGCTCACTCGGCTTTGGCTTTGACTTTGGGCTTTCGGCTGCTGGCAACGGGTGATCGGCAGACGCTGAAGACTTGGTGAGACGCGAAAGATTGAGTTGCCCGTCGGCATCGACCACGATCTGGACGGAAGGCTCCTGCCAGTCGATTTCGCCAATCTTCACCGCCGTCGGCTCGACATCCAATGCGACCTGGTTCACCTTCAAGGCCTTCCATGCCACCACCTCGTCGAAGTAGTTATGATCTGCGATCGCCAACTGATTGACCGCCAGATCTCCCTGAAACCGGAGTAAAGGGCTGCTCCCATGGTCTTGGAGAAAATGTGCCTTTCCACGGAGGTGAATCGCACCGTCCAACACATCGGCATTGAGAAAGCTCGCCAAGTATGGTTGAAATGGACGAATCTCGACATGCTCTAAAGTGAGAGCCGCGTCGGCTTTCAACGGCTCAACCGTCACCATTCCCTTCACACCCACAGTCCCTGTCTCGTTGAGATTCAACGCCAGGTCGATCGGAAGCGGTTTTTTAAACGGAATCTGTATGTCCCTCACCGTCAGGTTCATCGTGTCCACCGTGACACGTCCGGGCCGCTCCAGTGTGCGGTCTTCGAAATTGGCCCCGTAGTTTCGCAGCGCGACTTCGTCGATGGTGATGAACCACGGCTTGGCAGATTTATCGGCCTTGGTCTTTTCTGACACCGACTCCGATGCTGCACCACCCTTGCCGACCGGGGTGAAGAGCGTTTGGTAATTCAGAACACCGGGGGCATTCATCCACGCATCGAATCGTGCATCGGCTGAATGCACGCTAGCGATATCGATCGTCTGCTTCTCCAAATTCAGCTGGATACCGTCGATATCGAAAACCGGAACGCCGACGACAGGTAGAATCCCTCCGCGCTCGACGATTTCCAGATTCTGAACCGACACCTTCCCATTCTTCACCGTGGCCTGAGGGGCCTCCCCACGCAGATCAAAATGATAGCCCGCAGAAATGCCAAGGACACCCTGCTTGATATCAAACTCAAACATGTGGTGCACGACTTGATAGAAGGTCTCCAATTGGATCCCGGATAAGGTCAGTTTGCCGTCGGACTCGATCGGCTCCAACGAAATCGTGCCCTCCCACGCCACAGTCTCACCTTTGTCGAGCTCAGCCTTGAAGGCATGGGCATTTTCGGCATCCGGGCTTGGTAGCGTGCTGAAATTTCGTAGCATAAACTTAATGGGCACCACATCGATCAACACCGGCCTTGATTTCGAATCATCTCGATACTCAAGAACCCCTCGTTCGATCTCCAGGAGATCAATTTCCACGGGCATCATCTTCTTTGGCTCGCCTGCAACGTCGGCTGGCTTGGCCGCACCCTCGTCCTGCGGTGGGGCCAACGACTTGAGATTCAGATGTCCTTCCGGATTAACCTTGGCCGCTACAAACGGCATCACCACACGAATCTCGTCGAAAGCCACCTTTTGTGCGAACAGCGTCACCGCTCTCAGATTCACAAGCAATTCTTCGAACCCCAGCATCGCCGCCTGATTCTGATCCCGTATCTCCAGCCCGTTAAGACGAAGGGCGAGCGTGAATGGATTGAACGCCGCTTCACGCAATACGACCGGATGTTTGATCTGCTCCGAAACCGCAGGTACCCCGTACGCTTTTATCAGATAGGGAAGCAGCAGGAACCCAACGAGCGAGTACAGGGCACTCAACCCTACCAGCACAGCGATAACAACTTTGGGACGACGCAGCCGACGCATACTCAGACCAACCTTGAAAGGATTTGGATGAGACGTAAAACTATAGGGGACGAGACCTTTAAATGTCTACTAGCAGGTACCCCTCTTTAGCATGGGGATTTATTAGGGAATTCAACGCGCAGATCGATCGCCCGCGTGTGGTGAATAGGTAGCAGCTCGCTGCAATAGAGAGTTCGGCAAATCACATCCCTCAAGGAGCCCATCCGCACGCAGTAGTTGCACAACTCCACGGTTCAGAATACTGGAGTGATTTATTCCGTCGCCTCAACGAAAGAATAGGCTCTGGGTCGAACAAGAAAACTCGACGTCAAAAACTTGAGGTGTTTATCCACGCGCATTGAGTCTATGAACCGTAAAAGAGCGCGTGGCACGTGCAAGCTTGGTGTGGTGCGCCCGGCTGGAATCGAACCAGCGACCCTCAGCTTAGAAGAGCCAACAGACACACATGATCCTGATTCATCCTGAGTGGGACTGATTGCCCGTAAACCCGCAATGGTTGGGCGTTTTTTGAAGATGTCATACATCCTGAGTGGGACTGATTATGACTGATGACTCGAACCAGAACTATAACCGGAACTCGAACCAGGACTATAACCAAACGGAGGCTGTTATGGGAAGAACGACGACCGCAGTTGCAAAGCGCACGAAGGAACCCACACCGGAGCCGATTAATCCATTGAAGAATATCGAAGGGATTGCCTTTGAGATGGAAGATCAGGTTAACCACACCATCGCCATTGCACGCACGGCACTAGATCAGCTTGCGGACGACGAGGAGGCGAATGGCCAGGGAGCACTCGAGCTCATAGTGTACAGGCTCGAGCAAATCGCGGATTGTCATGAGTTGATCGTCAAAAATCTCCAGTACCATAACTCAGCCACAACCAAGGAGTAGCTGATGTCAAATCGACTCTACTATGAAGTGGTCATCGATCCTGGCATCATCGTGGAAGATGCCGACGAGTCTCAGTTGATCGGAACACCGCGCTTGACCCGCGCTAAGGCCATGGAAGAGCTCAGAACAATGCGGCGCCAGTATCCAAAGGCCTACATCTGCAGCCTTCATTACCATCGGCGGACAGATGGGACCGAGTATCGTCGGCCGTGTGTAAAATTCGAATTACCACTCTAGCCCTGCCTGGATGGTCTGAGGGATGAACCTCAGGCCATCCGACACCACCGGCGCGAGCCGCTTCGGAGGCAGCAACGCCTCGGCATCAGCTCGCGTCATCTCTGGATGGATCTTTCCGGCTTTCACCGCCGCATCGAACGTGGCTTGATCGAGGCGCTGAAGGACATCGAGCGTGCTCCAGGAAGCCGGTAAAGTTGCGGCAATGCTGCAACTTTGGAAGCATTTCGACAACGCAATTGACATGTACGAATTGGCTGTCCGATAGGAGAACGGCAGCTCCCGCTCGATCATCACCATGAACTCCCCATGCGGCAGCTCTTTCTTGGCCTGAATCAATTCACGCCCCACTTGAAACACCGCCTCCACCGTCTGGCCATAAGCCTCGCGAATACGGCCCGCCCAAGCCTCACGCGAAAGGCGACCCAGTGGGTCGACTTTGCAGCAATGCTACGCCTATACCGGCTTCCGACTATGGCTCATCCTCTCCGAATGCGGCGATCATCTGTGCAACCACCTCAGCGACCCTAGGGGATTCCTGCCCTTCGGCAATCACGCGATCACAGAGCTGCTGGACTAGCGCATCGAGTAGCGGCCAGGGATTGATATCCACGATGCAGGATTCCTCGACCCAGCAGAGCCGGTCGTCGATCTGCACCGCCGCCTTTCGCTCTGGCGCGCATCCGTCGAGGAGCTGGACGACACACGGCCCCTCCAGGCGATCTTGCACACTCCAACAAATCTCGACCCCCGCAAGGAGCGGAGTCGGTTCTACAATTTTCAAATGAGCGGGGAAGCGGCTCAGTGCCTTGTAGGCTTCATTTAGCGGCAGAACGATGTGTTCACCGATCCCATAGAGACTCGTGCCGCGTTCACTGATGAACGTGACGTCACAGAGCGCCTGCACAACCATCAGTATCTGTACCCTCCGAGCATCTGCCGCAAATCCGGATCGTGATTGATGACATCGATGATCATCCCGCGCATGTGCCGCCGGTAATTGATCGTCGGAGGCGTAGTCCATCCAGAGTTCTGAATATTGACCGTGATGTTCGGAGCACTCGTCGCTGATCCTCCGAGCATGCCCTCGTTCAGCCGCGCCAGGTTCTGCATCCCTTTTCGGCTCAGCACCCCCTCCCCCGGCGTGAGCATGGCCCGCACCGTGTCGCTGTTGCCCGCGCCGAGCACCGGCCCGCCACGCGCGAAGCCGAAGAGCGGCGTCTGTGCCGCCCCGAATCCACCGCCCCCAAAGAGATCGCTCAGCCCGCTCCCGAACCCGCCGAACCCACCGAATCCACCCGTCACCCCCTTCAGGAGCGCCATCGTCGCAAGCTGCGCCAACACTTGCGCGATCATCTGCTTGGCGAAATTGGCGAAGGATTGAAACAGATCCTTGAGTGAAGTGATCTTGTTGTCCATCAGATCGAAAAACAGGGTTCGGAAGGCCCCCTCCATCTGCTGCGCCGTGCGCCGAGCCAGATCCGCCGCAAAGCCAAAGGCCGATTGTGAGTCGTGGTAGTACCGCTGCAGCCCATCGCGCCAGTGATCGAAAAAGGTCATGCCCGCCTGGCGTCGCTGCTCGTCGATCGCGAGTTGCGCCTGCGTCTGCTGGACAATCTGCCGACCTAGCCGCTCTTGCTCCTGTTGGGCCAGCATCTGCTGCGTATCGAAGACAATCCGGCGCCCCTTCGCCGCTTCGATCTCCGCATCTTCCGCGCGCGCCCGCTCCAGCACCTGCTCGTCTTGCATCGGCCCCTGCTGCAACTTCCAGCGGATTTCCAGCGCGCGATTTTGCGCGAGATAGATTTCCAGTAAGGCCTTGCCGAGCCGCTCCTGCTCTTTGCCGGCGTCGGTGTCGGCCTTTCCGAGAGCGGAGGCAATCCCCGGCTTGGAGACACCCATCTCCACCGACCGGCCTTTCACCGGGCCATCAAGGTACTTCGCCGCCTCTGGATTTTCGAGCAGGAGCAATTTCGCCCCAGCCTCAGCCTCGAGTTGCTTGATCTTGGTTTGCAGCTGATCGAAGGTGAATTTCCCCAACAGAAAATCGATGCTGGCTCCCAGCTCTTTGACGAGCGTCGCAAAGAGCACAATTTCCTCGTTCAGCCCTCGGAAAAAGAACTTCGCGGCGTCCGCGATCGGCCCACCGCTGAGGTCATTCATCAGCGACATCAGCTCAGTCAATGGCCGAAGCATGTGCACGCCGATCGTATTCGAGAAACCTCGCGCCTGGGCTTGGAGCCTGGTGATCGCATCGTTGAACTGCTCCGCCGCCGCGGCGTTCTGCTCGCTCATGACGAGGCCGAGCTTCTCCGCTTCGGCCATCAGCTCTTGAATGCCGGCCTTGCCGGAATTGAGGAGCGGAATGAGATCGACGCCGGACTTGCCGAGCAGCTTCATCGCCACTTCGGTCTTGCCCGCGCCGTCTTGGGTCTTGCTGAACACGTCGGCCAGCTCGAGTAGCACGTCCTGCATCGGCTTCAACTTGCCGTTCGCATCCGTCGCCGAGACGCCCACCCGCTTGAATGCTTCGAAGCCTTCACCGGCCCCCTGCGCGCTGTCGACCATCGCCCGCGAGAGGGCTTGCAGCCCGATCTGCAATTGCCGATTGTCGACGTCGGCGAGCTTCGCCGCATGTTGCAAGCCAGCCAGCGCCTCCACCTGGATGCCGACTTTCTGCGAGGTCTTGAAGAGCTCGTCGCCGTAGTTGGCCGTGCTCTTCGCAATGGCAAACAGCGCCGTTCCGGCCGCCGTCACCTGCGTCCGCCAGTCTTTGATGAAATTATTAAACGAGGCGAGCGCCCCCTGCGAATTGCGCAGCTCGCTCTGGAACTGATCGGCCACCAATTTCAGGACTAAGGCCAGCTCACGATTTTCGGCCATTCGTCACCTCATCACGTTGTCAACTGACAACCGTCAACTGTCAACCAACTTTTTCAACCTGACACTAGCGCGGGATCGCGGTATTGCTCACCCGTAATAAATTATTGTTAGGAAGGACCCATCAACCTGGAACTTCATAAAGATCACGCAGCTGCCTCCTCTGGAAGCTTCCGTAGGATCGCCGTGGTTTGACTGGTGGGCCGATGCCCGCGCCGATGCTTCCCCGGAGCATGTGATCGGCCACCGCCTCAGAGATATTCAACCGATCGCAAATCGCTCCAAGCCGTACACCTTCATTCCATTGGCGCTTCACTTCACCGACGAGATACCGACGCCAGGCGCGCACGTGAGCCACCTGTTGCCCATGGTGTGCATCTGGTTTGCTAAAGAGAAGCACTCAGCAACCTCCGAACAACAATACGATCGTGTGCCTCGATAACCTCTACGTTTCTGTGGGAGCAGCGCCAGACCAACCGATGGTCGATCACTTTCGGCACGGCAAACCGACACTCTCGACATAAACCCGTCATTGAACCTTTCAAAATCTGAATCATCATTCCCTTCCGATCCACACGTTCATCAACACCAACGTAGCCCGCTGCCGATAGGCCCAGCGAGGCTTTTTCATCATGCGCTTCGCCACAACTTTCGATCGCAATGATCGATAGCATTTCTGGCACAAATCATGATCTGCTGGACGCTCAGCGCCGTGCCGCCGAAGTCGCCCTTCCCCCCCCACCCGTGAGAATTGTATGTGGAGCCTGCGGCCGCATTCGGTGCACACCCGCGCGCGCTTCATGATGAGACCGGCTCCGCGAATTCCGCCTTTTTCATTAAGACAAGCCCTTCGGCAAGATGCCGCTGCACCTCAACTGTTTGACCGACCTCGATCCGTTTGCCACCCACACAAAACGGCCTCGTGCAGCGCACCTTGACCGGCTCAAAGAGTCGCGGATCTTGCTCACTCATCAACTCCGCCTCCGTCTTGATCGGCAGCACTGCCCACGGCATCTGCGTGTTCGTGTCGTCCCAGTTTTTCGCCCAGGTCATGACACACCCGTAATTGCCACAAAGCTCGTGGGGTTTTGCACAATCACGTCGATACTCCAGAGACAACGAACACCAACGACAGCGGATTTGAAATCAGCGAAGGGATTGACTTCAACTGCGAGCACGCCCCATTCGGGAACGATCACGCTCGACCAATCGCCGTAGAGCATCGTGGCGGAAGGAAGTTGTTTGCTTGCCAATGCCCGAACACCTTCGACCTCACCATCATGCAGCGCCCCACGCCAGACGGGCGAATCAGTCGATGCGAATCGCTGGCGACCCTTCAGAACCTCGGCCACCGCCGGCGTGGTGACATAACCCAACGTAGCCGGGTTCAAAATGCTATTGGCATCCGCCACCGCTTTCTGTGCTCCCACGAGACCGGCGTAGCCGAGAGAGGATCCCGACGCCGTCCCAATGCCGCTGGTCATGAGAATGCCGGTCGGCTGGCCGGCAGCACCGGACCCGGCGATCACTGCGCCGTCAACGGTCACGGCCAAATCATCAGCGATCACGCCGGTGATAATCGCTTCGCCGGCCGGTCCGCCCTGTTGCAAGAGTCGTTGCGAAATTTCGACGTAGGCGGCGCACGTCTTCGGTGACGAGGAGAGCTGGGTAAACGTTGGGGTGGATTCAGCCGCTTGCGTCGTCTCCGTCTGAAGCCAAGTCCCCGTTGAGCCACCGCTGCCTCTGGGGATGGTGATATTTTCCCGTTGCCCCGGCATTGATTGCGCACCCAATCGAAAGCCAACGGACGTATTTCGCAGCCTGTCGACAAAGGACACGTTCTTCGTCCCTGCCAAATAGCCTCCGCTTGAAGCGTTCACGACTTGAAGATCTCGATACACGGCATCGGCCGGAATTAAGACCGTGCCCGGATGCACTGGCTCGCCAAACCGTTTGACAAGCTCATAGTGTGCCTCCGCTTCAACTCCGGTAAATCGCGCCTCTCCAAAAATGTTGGAAGGTCCGGCTGTTTTCATGATCGACTCACGCCGAAGCCGAATGGCGCGCAAGAGGGAGTACTTCTCGAGGTCTCTTCTCGACATGCCGATGTAGCCTTCCAGACTTCTCGCCTCGACATCCCGCGAGACCGTAGGGATCGCACTATCAAGCAAATTACGTGCTTTTTCGACCGCCGCCCGATCTGTATAACTCATATCCTCATTCCTCCCGGTAAAAATTCCCGCCTTCAATCCACTCTAAACAAATCGCGCACAGGCGCCGCATTTCCACCGGCAAGTCGACTAGAGGCTCCGATCTCTCCTGTTCGTAGGCGCGTTCGTAGATCTTGAGGAGCAGATAGGCGACGGCGCCGGGATGCATCTTCACCCGCTCATGCACGCCGTCTTGAAAGACCGCCATCAACGCATTTTCGAGAACGGGCAAGACTTCTCCACGTGCTCCGGCACGCCATCGCCGAACGGCCTCCAGGTCAACACGCGAACCTTTGCCGCGTCCGACTGATCCGAGCCACACCACCGGACACCCGGCCGCAATGTCTCGCCGAAGCGTGGAAACATCGATCCCCAACGCCTCGGCCGCTTCTTTGAGGCTGTGGCCGTGCTCTTCGTCGATCATGTCAGCTCCACGTAGAGCCGGTCATTGCTGAATCGTCGCAGCACCTCCGCGACAAAGGCATCGCCCGCCAAGTTGGCTGATCGGTCGAGCCGACCCTCGACCGGCGCCCAGGGGATAATGTCTCGTTCAAAGTCACAGCCGAAGTGATGGCGACGCAACTCATCAAGAAAAGCTTCTCCGGCCTCCTCGATCGTCTTCGCTTCGTCCGTTTTCTTTCCTTGCACTCGCATCCTCACCCCTACTGACCTCCCCAGCATCCGGGAGGGTGCACCACATGCACCCGAAGATTTACGATCGAGATCTTCGATCTCGATCTACGTTTTTTGATTTTTGATTTATGATCATGATTGAAGATTCGGATACAGATTTAAGAGTTCCAACGCCTGTCGAACACCCGTCGAACAGCTGTCGAACGCCAGTTGGTACACTCATGACAACACCTGCCCGAACGAGCGTTCATACGTCCGTCACAGCCTGGTGACCTTTCGCTATGTGGGGAAACTCCCGGTCCAACAAGGCCGGGAGCCCTTGTGCAAAAGCGGATAACCCCTTGCGCAGACAGTGCTTTCTTGCCAGTGTCAGGAATTCCCGGAGCATGTCTTGATTGTCCGGCAAACCGTGAACTCTGGCGAGCACCCCCTTCTGCACATTGAGGGAATCAGGTTGCTGATACTTGAGCGCATTCCGGATCAGCAGCAATCGGGTTTTGGGATCATATCGCGCAAACCCAACATGGCACAGTTCTTCCATGAGAGCTTTCACGCGTCGAAGCGGCCAATTAAGATCAGCCGCGATGTATTCCGCCGGAATCACGTAGAAGCCCTCCAGCGTTCTGTGCTTGTTCGTGAGCGTATAGAGCGCGAACAATTTCAACTGATCTGAAAACTGAGACACGGCTTCGTCGTCCCAAAACTGGCAGGCAATACGAAAGTACCGCGGAACATCAGGCCGTGGCATTCGCGGCCCATCGTTACTTGGTGCAGGCAACTCGCCGCTCGTTGAGCCCGCCATGGTTATGCCGCTCCATCAGGCACGATCGAGACCGGATCATGTCGCTCCCCGAGCACCCGCGACACTTCAGACTCCGGAATGACCACGGCACGCCCGGCCTTGTGATAGGCGATCTCGCGCCGTGCGATTTTTTTTCGAATCGTCGCTTGTGCCAAGCCTGTCCGATTGGCGAACTCCTCAACTCGAATGTGCCGCTCGATGAATGTCTGCATTCGCATGGGACCTCCTTACTCCTGAGTGTGATTGACTTGACTACGCCGCTCTAGCTGTGTCATTAATTGCCATGCTTGTTATGGCACAGATTTGTTAGATAAAAACCGACACAAATCATGACACAGTTTTCAATACCCCTAGAAGTTCGTTTTTTAAGGGTTCCAACTGAATGGGAAATACGTCCACCAATTGAAGCTGGTAACACTTCGACGAAAAGAATGTTCATACCTACCGTGACAAATGGTCCTTATAGTCACTTAGATGGGTGGAGCTTGAGGGATCGGTTCTTGAAGCTACCTCATGAAGAAGACGCGGTTCTCGACTTCCTCCATGATGTTGGCCTTTGGGCAACACGTGCTATCAGCACTGGAAGCCCTGATGAACGGTATATTGTTAAGGGGGACCCTGGAGGAGTGGTCTCGGTTCGGCCACAGATCGCTATGCCGGTAATTCTCCGGCGATTCTGGCAAGCCCAGGAAGAATTGAGGGAGTTTTTGATAAATCCAAAACTCTGGGAAGAGCGGCTATTCGCTCAAAACCAACAAGACAAGGATGCCCTCGCTCCTGTTGCACACATCCTGTACCTACAACCACTGCCCCTAACTATGGAGTGGCGAGGGAATCAGCCGATCGGAGCTATCAAAGTCACAACTGCCGAAGAATTACTTGCTGCAACAACACACATCGACTTGATCCGAGGAGCAAAGTTTAAGGTATGTGAACGGCCCGACTGCAAGACCCCGTTTCCCATCCTCTCGGGACATGCCAGGAAATACTGTGACTGGTACTGTGGTCATATCGAATCGGTGCGAAGAACTCGCATGAAAGCGAAGAGACAACGGAAGGATGCTCACCATGGCACGAAAACGCGGGCACGATAAAGGCGTCTTTCAGCGAAAGGACCGCTCTGGTTGGTGGGTACAGGTCTTCGTCAACGGCCGCGCCAAGACCTTTAAGTGTACGACGAAGAGTCAGGCCATCGCCCTACACGGCAAGCTCCGCGCACAGATCCGGGAACGTACGTTTTTCCCCGAGCAATTCACACCGAAACAGAAGGACATCACCTTACGGGCCTGGATCAGGCGCGTACTCGACGGCAATACCAATCGTGGCTGGCGCAACGAGAAGACCTATGGCAAGCGCTGGTCGCTCCTGCTCGGCCCGCGACTGCTCCGCGACCTGAAAGCGGAAGACTTGCGCATCGTGCAGCGAGCCATGCGCGCGAAACGGTTGAAGCGCGAAGCGCTGCGGGCCCAAGGCAAACCCGTCAGCGGCCGAGGTCCCGCTGATTCGACCATCAACCGGCATTTCATCTTTCTCAGCAAGGTGCTGAACCTCGCCAAGAAGGATGGATTGATTGAGCGCAACCCCTGCGAAGGGATCCGCCGGTTCCCGGAGGTCCGCAAGACCCGGTTCTTGACCGACGACGAATTGATCCGCCTGAAGAACGTGATGGCGCCCGAGCACTGGGCGATGGTGGCCTTTGCGATAGAGACCGGCCTCCGTCGGGAAGAACAGTTTGGTCTGCGCTGGGATCAGGTCGACCTCGAGAATGCCGTCCTGACGATTCCCCTACCCAAAGGAGGCAAGACCCGTCATGTTCCCTTGAGCGATCATGCGATCGCGATCCTCAGGGCCAACCAGAGCTTCCTGACGAGCGCCTATGTATACCCCGGCTACGTCGGACCCCATAAGCCGCTCGATGCGTCGACCTTCGCCAAGAAGACCTTCACGAAGGCTCTCCGCCAAGCAGGGATTCAAGGCGTGAGCTGGCACAAGCTGCGGCATACGTCGGCCAGCCGCCGCGTGATGGCCGGCGTCGATCTCGTGACCGTGAAAACGATTCTCGGCCACAGCGCGATTGAAACGACGATGCGCTATGCGCACCTCGCACCCGGCCACGTCCGCGCCGCCATTAACAAGGGCACGCTCGATCCAACTCTAACCAGCACTCGAACCAACCCGCCTGAAAGGGGTGAGGAGAAAGGAGGAAGGATGCAACCGATTGATTTGTTGGTGCGCCCGGCTGGAATCGAACCAGCGACCCTCAGCTTAGAAGGC
>JAHBWR010000030.1 GCA_019636875.1 Nitrospira sp. | reverse complement strand
GGGGCAACTTTGACACAGTTCTCCCACCGACGAACCCAGGGTCGTGCCAAAAGCGCAATTCACCAAAAACAAATGGTATTGATGGTATCCGCAGGGATAGGGAGCCGCACTCGCGATCTACTTGCCTCGGAATGGGGTTTCCGATACGAAGACCTTCGCATCGATACCTTGCTCATGCAGCAGAATTTCGACAGCCCTCTTTCGCTCTAGCTTATCAGGGTGCGGCCCAACAATTATTCGTCGAATCGGCAGCGTTCTCAATTCCTGATCTTCGAGCAGATGAATGCAGGGAACCGCCGCACCGTTACGCAAATAGCTTTGTGTCCTACGATACGGCTTATCATCTGGCTTCTTAGGGTCCAGCCCCACTTCAATCGAAGGTTCAGTGATTACTATTCGAACTTCCTGTTCTTCCTCGAAACCTCTATGCTTACAATAAATCGATAGTCGAGTAATACTCTCGAATGCCGGGTAGACCACTTGGATATCCTCGGTCGTCAAGTATTTGTAAAAACATCTTGAGATTCTTTCAATGTCACCCCGAACTTGCTCGTCCTCAACATTGATATTCTCGGCCAGATGGTATTGGACATCTCCCAAGAACAGTCCTTCCTCATGATACATTTTACTTTCTTGTTCAAGAATCAATCCAAGACGTTCACGATCAAAGACGATTGCATAGCCTCCATCTAGCCCATAACCCCGCCATTGACTCAACAAACCATGTTGAGATACCCATGCGTCACTTGCCTTACAAAAAGAGACGACATAGTGGTCTGTCGCCCTACCCTGAGCTTCCTCGAACCCGCGAACAAACCTTTTTAGGTCATGATCAAATAGGTCAATACCTAAACGGCGTGCATCCTGCACGCACGGCTGAAGAGACTCGGACTCTTCAACATACCGCTGGTACATTGGCCCCAGGATCATCGAAAGGACTCGACTGAAAAACCCCGCTACCTCCTCGGTATCATTAAGAAAAGATGTATGAGTTGCCCAAATCGTTTTGCTCGTGAGTATCCCGTGTAGACCCGACGCTCCCGTGTAATGTATTACCTCTTGGTGGTCCGCTTGTAATTCCTCAGTCATTCGACAATTTACCCAACAGATAGTTACTGTGACTGATCCTCGTCATAGCCCTCACATTACCAGATCAATCAGCACACCCTCTCTCAACCCCAGATCACTAACCAAACATTCCTTCTTCCCCAATGTCTCCATGATCGTCCGGATGATGATCGCACCGGCGGCGATGACTTCTTCACGGTTCTTTTCCAAGCCCGGTAAGCCGACCCGGTCGGCTTTCGGTCTGCTCAGCAGGGTATGCTCCAGCGCTCGGATAGTTTCGAGCCTTAGCACATAGTTGTGGATTCTGGCTGACTCATAGCTCTTGAGTTGCTGAGCCATCGCGGCAAGGCTGGTAACTGTGCCGGCCGTACCGATGAATGTGGCCTGTCGGTAGTCACCCATGTCGGCCACCGCTGCTCTAGCTTCTCGACTCACCCACTCACGGGCTTGTCGCACTTCTTCAGTAGCTGGAGGATCATGGCGCAGCACACGTTCACAGAGGCGGACCACGCCGATATCGATTGATCGTACGATCGGCTTCTGTCCACTCCGATCAAGGATGAACTCGGTGCTCCCACCACCGATGTCCAACGCCAGGATGTCCGTCGCCCCAGTCGGCAGACCTGAGCGAATACCGAGTAAGGTCCTCCGGGCTTCTTCGTCGCCCGTAATGACTTCGACGTCAAACCCAGCCTCTCGCTTCACTCGTTCAAGAAACTCCTGTCGATTCGTCGCGTCACGAACCGCACTCGTCGCCACCACGGCCGTAGCCTCAACATCATCGTTGTTAATGACGCTCTGCCATTCCTGCAGGCAGGCAATGCTCCGATCCATGGCGGCCGAACTCAATCGTTTTGTCTGATCAACTCCTTCTCCCAGTCGAAGGATGCGTCGATCGGATCGGAGTTCTTTGAGTGGTTGCCCAGGGATCAGATCTGCGATTAACAAGCGACAAGTAAGGGTGCCGATATCGATGCCGGCCAATCGGCGCCTGTGCGGAGGTGGTTCGGTCACTGCTCGTTCCGAATCTGGTTCATTTCGGCTTCCAACTTCCTGCACGAATCCTTGAGTGCATCAACTTGTTTCACGAGACGTACGATCTCGGCATCGTAGACGACTCGCTCTGCCGTTTCGCCCCGTTCTTTCATATCGACGGCCCGTTCGCCGATGTCCTTGTATAGATCAGAGAGTTGCTGTTCGAGCTTGCGAACTTCCAACCGCATGCGGAGCAGTTCCGTCTCTTCCAACGCACGTCCTGCTGCATGGACGGTCCCCAGACGTAGAGTCGCGATCCCGGAGCGCAAATCATCTGTCAATCGCTGAAAGAAACCCATACGACTCCTGACTGAGGAGGGACCCTCTATCCTGCTGACCTCACGAATTCCATCTTATCAGCCCATGAGCCCCTTCAACTGATGGCACCAAGCTCCAACTTCTTCTCCCACTTGCGAAGCATGGCCTCACGTAGCCCCTGGTGAGCCGGCTCTTTCAACCCTGGATCCGATTGTAGCAACGAGAAGGCTTCCTGTCTGGCCTGCTGCAACAGATCACCGTCTCGCACCAGACTTGCCACCCGAAACTCCGGCATACCCCACTGGCGCAAACCGAAAAATTCCCCCGGTCCTCTGATACGCAGGTCTTCTTCGGCAATGACAAATCCATCGTTCGATCGGACGAGCGCCTCCAACCGTTCCTTGGCTGAAGACAATGACTCTTGATCTCGCTTTGCATCTCGTCCCCGTGGGGATAGTCCCTGCCCCATATTGGCCGCCATCAGCAAGCAATAAGATTGATGGCTGCCCCGTCCTACACGACCACGTAACTGGTGCAACTGGGCAAGACCGAAGCGCTCAGCATGTTCGATCATCATGATCGTGGCATTCGGCACATCCACCCCGACTTCGATTACGGTGGTGGCAACAAGCAGCTGGGTCGTTCCAGCTTTGAAGTCGGCCATCACTGCCTCTTTTTCTGCGGCTTTCATGCGTCCGTGCAGCAAACCGACGCGGAACTCTGAAAATTCCCCGTTCTGTAACTGTTCAGCCCCCTGAATCGCGGCTTGGAGGTCGGTCTTTTCAGATTCCTCTACCAGTGGATAGACGACATAGGCCTGCTTCCTGTTGCGGAGTTCATCGCGGACGATCTGATACGCTCTTCGCCGTTGCCCCTCCCCAAATAGAAAGGTTCGCACCGGTTTTCGGCCGGGCGGCAAGACATCAATCACGGAGACATCAAGGTCGCCATACACCGTCATCGCCAGTGTGCGAGGAATGGGTGTAGCCGTCAGGACCAGCACATCCGGCTTATAGCCCTTGTCGATGAGCATCTTCCGTTGGAGGACACCGAACTTATGCTGTTCATCGACCACAGCCAAGCCGAGACTCTTAAATTTTATATTTTGCTGAATGAGGGCGTGCGTGCCGATAGCCACGTGAATCTCACCGCTAGCCAACTGCTTGGCCTGCACTCGCTTTACCGATGCCTTTTCTCCTCCACGTACGAGGATCGCCCGCAATCCCAAGGCCTGAAGAGTTTCAGAAAGGTTTCGATGGTGTTGCTCGGCAAGGATCTCCGTCGGTGCCATGAGCGCCGCCTGATAGCCTGATCCGCAGGCCATCACGATGGCATGGAGCGCAACCGCGGTTTTCCCCGACCCCACATCTCCCTGCACGAGGCGGTTCATGGGGCGTGGCGAGATCATGTCCCGATATATTTCGCGAAGGACCAGATCCTGCGCCGTCGTGAGGCGGAACGGTAAAAGCGACTCCAGTTTCTTCAGTAACGGAGTCCTCGGATTGAACCGAAGGGACTTCGGCTCGTCGTGAACCGAGCGAGACCTTGTGGCCAAGGCCAACTGAAGCAACAGCAGTTCTTCAAACGCCAGCCGCCGATGCGCCGCAGTTTTCCCACGCTCCAGAAGCTGAAAGTCTGTGCCGGGCTTGGGGAAATGAATATCGTGGAGTGCTTCATGAATGGGTATTAATCGTTGTCGTGCGCGAAGAGGGACAGGCAACTGGTCAAGGAGCTCCAGGCCATGGTCCATCAGGAGATTTCTCACCAACACCCGCATCTGACGAGACGTCCATCCTTTGGTCTCATGGTAGATGGGGACAATACGTCCGACATGGAGCGTCGATTCACTCCCTTCACCAAGAACCTCATATTGCGCCACATCCATCCTTGGAACCATCCACCCTTGACGGCCTGTGGTGACGCGCCCGCTCATCATGACGCGAGTGCCGATGGGCAGCATCTCTTCCAAATATGGTTGATTGAAAAAGACAACCTGCATCCTCCCTGATGCATCCTCGACACCAAGTTCCAACACGCTCAACCGTCGATTTCTTGTCCGTTTCGCATCACACTTCCCGACTGTCCCGCAAATCGACGCCACCATCCCTGGTACAAGGTTTCCGATGGGCGTCATGACAGACCGATCTTCGTACCGCCAGGGTATGGTCCAAAGCGCATCTTCCACGGTTTCGATACGAAGCCGCTGCAGAATACTGGTGCGCTTCGGGCCGACTCCTTTGATGTACCGAACGGAAAGATTCCAGATGGGAGACCGTTCGCTCGTCTTCGTTTCAGAATCACGGGCTGACGGAACCGGCGACTCATGAGGTCGGCGAAGTTGTTGCTGAACAGCCGTTCGAAGCTCATTGATGTGGAGTACGGCTACCTGTAACCGTCGACGTTGCTCTTCGACCGGAAGCGCCGGCTCAAAATCGACAAAGAGGTCCCGAAGCGACATGAGACGAGCTTCGATGGTCTTCGGATAGGTTGCCTGTCGGAGCGCAGATATGACTTGTGAGGAGACAAACGCACTGAGATTCGTGACGGCCTTGAGATGGGCATAATCATCTCGACTCGCGAACTCGATGGGTCTGGCGATGCGATCCACCCACTCCTGGAGCGGCAGATGCTCATTCGATTCAACGGGAGCCGACATACGAGGAAGGATCGTAGCACAGCCTCTTAGGACGCTCAACGAGCCCTATGATTCTTAGACCAGAATCGACTGGCGGCTTTTGTTCGTTTACTTGGTCAGCGTTTCTTCCGATGCTACACTCAGCACTACTACGCATGTACCGCCGTAATATCACCCATATCTTAATCCCCCTCGGACTCGGGCTAGCGGTGTTAGTCAGTTACAACCTGTTCCTGAAATCGCCCTCGCCCCCATCGTCCACTCAACTCACGGACACCATCGAATCTGTCGCACCACCCCCGGAGCCACCACCGAACAGAGCACCCGAGATCGATTCGAAACACGCCCGTTCACTCGACCAAAGCACAATCCCGTCTACCCCGCATGAAGCGCTGCTGGAAGCTATTCGTGATGAAATTGAAAAACATAACCTGGCCTTGGCTGAGAACAAGCTGAAAGAGCTTCCTCCTGAGGCTTTGTCGAACGGGAACACACGCCCTTTCGTGGCAATTCTGTGGAACAACCTTGGCTTGCAACAGGAACGGCTCCACGGGACGCAGGCATCTCTCAACGCGTTTAAGAGAGCGGCGGAACTGGACGACTCGAACCCCGTCATCCTCATGAACCTCGCTCACACCTACTGGGAACAACGGGATCGGGCGCTCAATGCCGAGTTTCTCTCCAAACTCATGCGGATCGCCCCACAAGAACCCTTTCCGCACTTGGCCATGGCCGACTTGTTGCAGGAACAGGACAACTTGACGGAAGCAGCGAAGCACTTAGCTCAGGCCGCCGATCGCGCCAGGCAAGATCCGTCACTTCAGTCTTATCTGGCCGCTGTAACAGCCAAGATTCAACGTACACATTCAGTCGAATCCCAAATGACTGCGCGAAGTAGCACCCATTTCGTGGTCAAGTTTGATGGCGAGGAAGACCAGGGTATCTGGACCTCAGTGCTTGAAATTCTTGAAGAAGCCTATCGAGACATCGGACAGAAGTTCGGACATTTTCCCTCAAAACCTATCATGGTTGTTCTCCACACCAAAGATTCATTTCAAGGGGCGACCGGAAGCCCAGCTTGGGCTGACGGCCTCTATGATCCCTCGCTTGGTCGCATTCAGATTCCTACTCAAGGAGCGACGACGGATAGTAAGTGGCTCACCAGCGTACTACGCCATGAGTATGTCCATGCGCTCCTTCACGATCGGTTAGGAACCAACGTCGGGGCCCTGCCGACTTGGCTGAACGAAGGTTTGGCCATGCAATGGGCCGGGGATACATGGCCGGAGCTTGACCAAGCCATGCAAGGGGAAATCAGCGCGATTCCTTTAACTTCCCTAGAAGGCTCCTGGGGGACATTACCGGCCGGCACGTCAACCGTGGCGTATCTGGAGGCTAATTCAGCGACCCATTATATGATCGAGCGATGGGGATTGGCCCGCGTGGATGAATTGCTGAAGGCATTCCAAGCAAAATCATCTGTGGCCACAGCTTTTCAAAACGTGCTGCTTATCTCCTATGAGGAGTTCCAACGCCAGTGGATTGAAAGCTTCGAACAACATCGTTCCTAGCGTCGCGGCCCTTCCATTCCAGTATCCTTGAGGATGGATACCGATGAAGAATTAGATCAACTCCGGTGGAGCCTCCTCGTCCTGAGATTGCCTTGGCCAGGCAGGAAGCATAGAGGCACGGTCACCCGACGACTCCGTTGCTCCTTCATCCGATTCTACTTGAGATAATAGATCCTCCCAGAGAACTCTCTGCCCATTAGGATCAAACATGCGAATTCGGAATTCAAAGGTATGAGAACTTCCCGTTGAAGTTTCAACCGATTGAAGGGACTCCCCCATGATCGGCCGGACCTTCGGCATTTGCGTATGCATGGCTGTGAACTCATCTTCCCAGACGGACAAACCAGAGGTGGAATCAACCGCGCGGAGCAGGAAAACGGGTTGATCGGCGACCGATTGTACCGCCTGTGTCTTCATGACAATGGCACGCCGAGGCATGCTAACTGACACCTGCAATTCTTTCTTACTGTCTGACTGCACAAGATTAAGTCGCCCCTCCCATTGAAATGCCCCGGTATTCGCATCATAGACTCGCAGCATAAAATTGGATAGGTCGGTGGCACCCAGCCCCACCCCACCGGCGAAAATCCGAGGACCGTGAGCTGCTTCCCCACTGCCATTTTCCTTCACGGCTAGTTCATAGACTTCGTCAGACAAGATGGCACCTGATTCTGCGTCATATACTTTCACAGAGATGACAGAGGCCGAATCAATCTGGTAACCGAACCCTGCCGCCACGATCCTCCGATCCTCAGAAGAATCTTCACCCCATGCAACACTACTGAAACACAAGAGAGAGAATCCCACAACCATGGACCAAGCCAGTATGGCCAAATAGGCTTGGCACGACCAATCCCATTCTCGACTTCTATCCCGCCCAGGAACGAGACAACTCGGTGGTACACGCAAGGTATTCAACATGTCTCCTCCTCCCAAAGTGAGCGCATTCTGGAGGAGGGCACGTTGCCGGTAAATTCCTCGCTGTAGGAATTGTCCCCCCGAATGGGGGGACACCGCTTAAAAGGACACTGCCGATTATAGTGGTGGACTTTGTCTTACTGCCTTGGCTTTACCAAACTATCGATACCGATGGCGGGTGATGATCTGATAACCCTGTTCCGCCAGCTGCCCTGCGAATGGCCACTGTAATATCTACAGCAGCAGCTTACCCCCCACGGAGGCTTGAACGGAGGGAGAGGAACGCTTCGATACCGTGCGGGACTTCCCCGGAAGGTCTCCCCAAGAACGCTGTCTCAGGACGACCTTGACGATAATCCTGACCCAAAGCCTTCATCTACGCTTGCATTCCGTAGCCTCCAGCTGCAAACCAGCCGTTGCCGAGGCTTTGATGATCAGGCTATAGTTCCGGGATGAACCGCTCCGCACTACTGGCTTCGTTACTCGGCCTAGTCGTCATCGAGGCCGGGGTACTTTTCAGTGTGGACAGCGCCTCCTCGATACCAAGTTTTACATGGAGGATCGGCTTTTTCATCCTCCTGCCTCTGGCACTCGCTGTCTTGATCTGGCTTCAGTTCCGGTGGGCCGCAATGGTGTGCGTGATCTATGCGACGGTTGGATTGGCGATGGATCTTGCAACTATCGCTCAGCTCCCGACACAAGATCCGAGTACGATTCATTCCTTGATCACCAGCGTGATCAGCGGGCTCTTCGACTTCCTTTTAATTGTGTTCGGCGGACGATGGCTCTTGGACGTCGGACAGGAGTCGACGCCTCCAGAATCCCATTCTCCCAGTCCTCCGTCCCCTTCTTGAGCGACAATATCCTAGTCCCGACGAATCCCGCCTCCTTCAGCCACTTTGCCGTCTCAGAGACGTGGTAGGTATTTCCGCCTGTCGTAAACAACAGCATCGACACGGCAAATAAACTTGCCTCCGTCGGATGCAACCCTTCGCGATCGTGCAAGAACGCATCTTGGATGATAAATCGTCCACCTGGAGCCAACGCAGCAAAGGCTCGACGAAAGATAGCCTGATTATCTTCAGGAGAATAAATGTGCAGCACATTTGAATACCAAATCACATCGTAGGTTCCCGAGATCGGCTCGTTTGAAAAATCGAGTGACAGATAGGAGAGTCGCGGTCCAGCTCGATGAGTCCTGGCGATCTCTTTCGCCACTGCAAGAGCGGCCTCTCGGTCACAGACGGTGGCGTGAAGTCGTGGATTCCGAGCCAGAAACGCCATCGCATAGGTTCCGGGTCCTCCGCCAAGGTCCAGCAACGTCCGAGCGCGACCGAGGCGAATTTGAGCTGCAATCACCGGAGCAATCTCTAACGTTCGATGATGCATAGCCCAGGTGAATTGCCGGCGGTAGTTCGGGGGGTCGGGAATATTATGGTCGATCGGTAATCCGCTCCGAACAGACTCCAATAGTCGGCCCCAATCTTGCCAGTGAGTCTGCATGAGCGATAAATACCCGCCCCGATAAGCACGATGATTACGATTCAGCGCGGTCGCGCTCAATCGACTGTTCCTAAAGAGAGGTCCTTTTTTCTGGAGCATCCCGACCGCCGCAAGGTTCCGACAGAGAATGCTCAAGCCCCGTTCACTGACTTTGAGTTCCTGTGAAAGATCTTCAACTGTCCATGATCGGTTCCCGATAGCCGTAAACAGATCAAGCTCCAAACCCGCCAACAACACGCGAGGCAGCCGATAGCCTGAGATGGCATCACGGAACTCCTCGAATGTCGTGATCCGCTGACTCACGATGCGCTTCCAATTTCTCGGCAGCACCAGCGAAGAAGATCTTCAACCTTTTGGCGATTCTGAAGATCGACTGCTCTGGAGAATGTGACGGCCACGAATTCGTCAGTCGCCTCATTCTCCTCGACAAAGCCGGATTGGAGCAGAAGTGCCCGATACTTGTTGACTGCTGGCTGGAGGAAATACTTAGCCTGCTTCGCAACCTCATCGGTTCCTAAGTCCTCAGGCGTCCCATCTGACATCAACGCCATCACATCTTCCATCGCCACGCCATACTGGCACACAACCTTACCTTCCGGCCTGAGCTCCAGCAGCCAGCCCTCCGTCCCTAAGTCCATAAGTAGCGGTCCGTTAGGTTCCAATTCATAGAAACCCGGCAAAGACCGACGTAGGTCATGACGAAGTTGTGGCCAAGCTGAATGGGCTGTCTCGCTCATGCGGACCTCGGTTGCTCAGCTTGCAGTGGAAATTGCTGCAACATGCGGGTACGCAGCACTCTCAGACGCTGTACATTTTCTTCAAGCTTGGGCAGGCCATACTTGCGATCCATTTCGACAACCGACTCAAGCAGGCGTGATGCCTCCCGCAAGCGGCCCATCTCCTCATAACATTGAGCCAACACATATCGAGCGCCACCTGCACGGAGCTCATCACCGATTCGTTCGGCGATAGATCGGCTGGTCTGACAACAGGCAATGGTTTCCTCATAGCGCTTTTGCATCAAGAAGGTGCGGCCGATCATCCGCCATGCGTCCGCAACGCCGCCGAGGTTAGCCAATCGCTGCATCAACGCCAACGATTGTTCATAAAATTGGATGGCCTCGTCAAACTGTCCCGTTTCCCGGGCTACTAATCCAAGGTCAGAGAGCAACACGGCTTGAGCAGTTTCATCCTGGGTCTTCAACATGAGGTCGAGGGCTTCTAGATAATAGGCTCGCGCCAACGTCCATTCGCCGGCGTCGGCTCGGAGATTCCCCAAATTAGCCAATGTTGTCCCAATCCCCCTCTCGTCTCCAAGAATCTTTTGCAGTTCCAAGACTTCTTGATAATGCACCTGAGCGGAATCTCGACGCCCGCTCACCGCACAGATGTTCCCAAGATTCCCAAGCGTTGCAACCAGCGCCCGTTGGTCGCCGGTCATCCGGTCGCATTCCAACGCCTTGGTGTAACAGACGTACGCCTCGGTGTAATATCCTCGTGAAAAATGTTCGTTCCCTTGACGGTTTAACTCCCCGGAGAGTCCGTTCCGCAGCGTCATCACGACCTCACCAACAGCTGCGCCACTTGCTGTTTCGCACCAGTAAGAATGGAATCGCCATCTCCGACCAAAAGGCTCTCGAAGTTGTATTTCAGGAGGCGGCCAAGGCCTTCCTTCGCTTTTTCGATGTCGACATACTTTTCAGCAGGAAGCAATCCTACGGCACCTGGAGGTCGGCCGATGAGTGCATCTCCCACAATCATAATCCCCCGCCCTCTATCAATGAACAACGCGGACTCCCCAGGAGACTTCTGATCGTTCAGCTGAATAGCCCAAATTCCACCAGGCAACAGCTCGCCATCTTTGTAGGTCTTTGTCGGCTTCGCCTCCATTAGAGCGGCATCAGCTTCCGGGATATACAATTGACAGCAGAACTCACGCTGATACGTTGATGCCTCACGGAGATGATCTCGGTTTGTGATGAGAATGTAATCGATCGGCGCGTGCCGCCGAACCATCGCGCTGGCCTCACTGGACATCGCAGGTGGGTCGACTAGAATCTTGTGCTCACCGATCGTCAACAAGAGACCGTTGAAATTAAACTGCTTCTCCTCTGAAAACCACGACCACTGCCAGATACCGGGCAAGATTTGTTTCATGACAACACACAGCGTTTTACAGAATGAAATCCATGAACCAAGATGAGGAATTAGAGAGCCGCGAGAGCATCTTGAATCGTCTTCGTGATTTTGGTCCGGATGCTTGCCTCATTGGGTAAATCAATCATGTCGTCTTCCGGTACGGTGATAAATTTTCGGTTAGTCCCCTTCGTCAAGGAAATCAGGAACATGCTATTGGAGGGAGTGGTCGGAATCACGACTTGCACAGAGCTATCAATATTCTGTACCACTTCCACGAATTTCCGTTTTCCGGCCTCTAATTCATCGTCATCCATTTTCCCCTCTCGTCTCAGACCACAGCCTGACTCGCTACATGTTATCTGCCCTGCTCTCTAATAGCTTATTCACTTCCGTGACAATCACGTCGGCTGCAGCCAGCTCCATGTTCCCGACCCGTTGCCAGCGGATAATCCCTCGCTGGTCGATCACGTACACATTGGGAATAAACTTGCCTCCGCCGTAGAGCTTGTCCGTTATCTTATCGGGGTCCAGAAGATACGGATAGGTCACCTTGACTGGGAAGCCAGATAAGAACTCGCCGACTTCTCGTTTCCCATTACCCGATGAATTGACCCCAAGCACCGCCACGTTCTTGCCTTGCGTAGACTCATGAACCTTTTGCAATACACTCCCTTGCATCATACATGGGTCACAGATGTGAAAGAGTCCGAGCACGATGACTTTGCCTTTATAGGAATCGAGCGACGTCGTTTCTCCAGTAATGGCGGTAAGGCCGAAGGACGGTGCCTTCTCTCCTATCTGAAAGAGCCCTTCGGCATAAACGGCTGGGCCGCTCAGGGTCGAGACGAGCAGCCACCCCAGCGCAAATACCACCGATCTCATGTTCACCTCCCTCTCGAGAGCATGCCATAACATCGACATCAAGAAACCGTGATCATACCGACGAACGGCATCCTACCATGACAATTTTTGAGGCAGCAACCACACGGAGGGATCGCCACTAGTCCGTAGAAGAGCTCTCTCGCTGATTCAACATGTCTTCGAGTTGCTCTTTCGCATCGCCCTCAAACCGAACAAACTCGAGTCCAAATCGATCGTGTTCTTGCCAACGGACGATGGCAAGCGCAATGGAGATGGGTGGCCTGGCACTGGGGGGATCCAGACGAAGGGATACATGTGCTCCAATGGGAAATTGGCTGGGACTCTCGACTTCACATCCGGCAATCGTCAGATTCATCACAATTCCTTGGGCGATGCTTCCCTCGCCCGTGACCACAGCAGGATAGTCGACCGACACGCGAGGTCGCCCTCTTGGTTGCGGCGCATTTGGATTGTTTTCAGAAGAGGTCATAGGTCCGTACAGAACTCTCTTAGCGCGCTGTCTCAAAGAGCCCAAGCTGAAGTTCTTCTGCGCGGGTGAAGGGGATTGGATACCGTTCTGTGAAACAGGCGGTGCAGTATTGATCAGGCGTCCGTGGAGCGGACTTCAACATTCCGTCAAGGCTGAGATAGGCCAGGCTATCAGCGGTGATGTATTTGCGAATCTCCTCGATAGAATGCTCTGAGGCGATGAGTTCCTTTTTTGTCGGTGTGTCAATTCCGTAAAAACAAGGCGACAGAATCGGCGGTGAGCTGACCCTCATATGGACTTCTTTGGCCCCAGCTTGCCGAATCATCTTGACGATCTTTCGGCTCGTCGTACCACGAACCAACGAATCATCGATGACGACGACCCGTTTCCCATCCAGCACTTCCGGCACGGCATTCAACTTCACCTTGACACCGAAATGGCGAATCGATTGCTCCGGCTCAATGAACGTCCGCCCGACATAGTGATTGCGAATCAATCCCGTTTCAAACCTGACTCCGGCACCTTCGGAATAGCCAAGTGCCGCCGGCACGCCGGAGTCCGGGACAGGGATCACTACATCAGCCGGCACCCAGGACTCGCTCGCCAACTGTCGCCCCAACGCTTTACGGATGGCATAGACGGCATCGGCCCCGAAGATTCGGCTGTCCGGCCTAGCAAAGTACACGTATTCAAACACACACATAGCCGGATCTCTCTTGGGAAACGGATGGTGGCTATCGAGTCCCTGATCGCTGATCACGATCAGTTCACCCGGTTCAACCTCACGGACGTACTCAGCATCCAACAAATCGAACGCGCAGGTTTCGGACGCGACAATCCAACTGCTCCGGAGACGGCCGATACACAAGGGGCGCAGCCCGTAGGGGTCACGTGCGGCAATCAGACCATTGTCGGTCATTAACACGACCGAAAACGCCCCTCGGACCTGGTTCAGCGCATCAACGATTCGTGCAAGGAAGGAGCCAGCACGCGAATGTGCAATGAGGTGAATAATGACTTCGCTGTCCGATGTCGATTGAAAGATCGCCCCGTACGCCTCCAACTCATGTCGAAGCATCTGCGCGTTGATGAGGTTTCCGTTGTGAGCCAACGCGAGGTTGCCTAACGCAAAGTTGACGGTGAGCGGTTGCACATTCTTCAAATCGTTCCCACCAGCGGTGGAGTAGCGATTGTGCCCGATCGCCATATGCCCAGGCAGCTTCCCCAACACTGATTTATGAAAGATATCGGCAACCAGCCCCATCCCTTTCTGTATGGAGAATTGCTCCCCATCACCCGCCACGATTCCGGATGCTTCTTGTCCACGATGCTGGAGAGCATATAAGCCTAAATAGGTGAGATTGGCAGCCTCCTCATGGCCAAACACCCCAAAGACCGCACATTCGTCGTGAAACTTATCGGGCGATATCATTAGGAGTTCGCGGTTCATAACCCCTCGTCATCCGATCCACTCAACTACGCTTCGTGTACCGTTCGCTCCAGGGAGTAGGCCCACCGGTCATACAACGTCGCAACCGGCTGATCGATCACTTTCTCCGTGGAATGTTCATCCCCCACATACATGATCAGACGGCTTCCTGAAATCGACCCAATCACTTCGACGGGTACCCCATACTGAGTCGCCCGATCAAGAATGGATTGACGGTGGACCGGCTTGGCAGATATCACGACCCTTGATTGACTTTCGCCGAAAAGAACGGCGTCTTTCCTCAGCCGGCCTCTCGTCAATCTTACCACAGCGCCTAGATGCGGCTCGGCTCCGGACATGCAGCATTCAGCCAAGGTAACGGCAAGACCGCCTTCCGAGCAGTCGTGTGCGGACTGAATCAACCCTTCATGAATGAGTGACAGGACACAGTCGTGCAACGTCTTTTCTTTTTCGAGGCTCAGGTATGGCGGTGATCCCTGTTCGCGTGCGTGCACGACCTTGAGATATTCAGCGCCGCCCAAGTCCTCCCGCGCGGCACCAAGCAGGAGGACATCGTCTCCTTCCTCCTTGAACCACTGAGTCATCGTTCGTTCTGAATTCTCGATCAGCCCCACCATGCCCAGCATCGGAGTAGGATAGATCGAAAGCCCGTTGGTCTCGTTATAAAAACTGACATTCCCGCTCACAATCGGGATCTGGAAATGCTCACAGGCGTCTTTCATCCCTTCGATCGCCATCACGAACTGCCACATGATGTCAGGACGTTCCGGATTCCCGAAATTTAAGCAATCGGTCAGGCCGACCGGAATTGCTCCGGAACAGGCCAGATTGCGCGCTGCCTCTGCCACAGCAAGCCGAGCTCCATCGTAGGGGTGCAGGAGACAATAACGACTGTTGCAATCGACCGTCATAGCCACGGCCTTATTCGTCCCCTTGATCCTCAACACCGCCGCGTTCGAGCCTGGGCGAACCAGGGTGTTTGTACGCACCATATGATCATATTGCTCATACACCCATCGTTTACTAGCGACGGTCGGCGATTCCAATAAGGCCAGCAACGCTGCGTTCGCATCTTTTACATCGGGGATGGCATCGTAATTCAGGTTCGTCAACATATCCTGGTAAGAGGGTGGCTGGTAGGGCCGTTCATACCGCGGACCATCGTCAGCGAGCGCCTTGGCCGGGATTTCGGCGACGACCTTCCCTTGGTCCTTCACGCGCAAGATTCCATCCGCCGTTACCTTCCCGACCACAGCGACATCCAAATCCCATTTTCGGCAGATGGCGAGACATTCATCTTCCTTGCCCGCTTTCGCAACCATCAACATCCGTTCTTGGGACTCGGACAACATGATCTCGTAAGGCGTCATTCCTGGTTCACGTCGAGGCACTTCGGTCAGGTCCAGCTCGATCCCATTTCCCGCCCGCGAAGCCATTTCGCAAGAAGAACTGGTCAAGCCTGCAGCACCCATATCCTGGATCCCAACCAGCACATCGCGCTCCATCAATTCGAGACAAGCTTCCAAGAGCAATTTCTCAGTAAAAGGATCGCCGACCTGCACCGTGGGACGTTTCTGCTCGGATTCATCATCGAAGGAATCCGACGCCATCGTCGCCCCATGAATTCCATCTCGGCCCGTCTTCGAGCCAAAATAGATGACGGGATTACCGACGCCTGCCGCAGTGCCACGGAAGATCTTGTCTTTATGGGCCACACCCAGACAGAACACATTGACCAACGGATTGAGCGCATAGATGTCGTTGAACACGATCTCCCCGCCCACCGTCGGCACGCCCATGCAATTCCCGTAACCGGCAATGCCGGAGACGACTCCTCTCATGAGGTGGCGACTTTTCGGCGTGTGCAATTCTCCAAACCGCAGTGAGTCGAGCAACGCAATCGGCCGTGCCCCCATCGTGAAGATGTCGCGCAAGATACCGCCCACCCCCGTAGCCGCCCCTTGATAGGGCTCGATAAACGATGGGTGGTTATGTGATTCCATCTTGAACACTACACACAACCCATCGCCGATATCGATGGCTCCGGCGTTTTCGCCCGGCCCCTGCACCACGCGCGGTCCGGTCGTAGGCAATTTCTTCAGGTGCACACGCGAACTTTTGTAGGAACAGTGCTCGGACCACATGACGGAAAACATGCCGAGTTCCGTCAGGTTTGGCTCACGCCCGAGTATCTCGACGATTTTTTGGTACTCGTCGCCCGTCAGGTTATGCTGCGCGATGAGATCGTTGGTGACAGGCGGCATGCTGGCCTACATCATGCCTTTGCGATTTGGATGGAAAAACATGTGACCGGATGGCTTGAGCGGTCAGAGCAAGGCTTCACGATGTGCATACCACAGTTTGGAATAACTGACGACACCACCGGCGAGGTGCTTAAGGCACCTCGCCGGTCCGTTGAATTCAATTAAGAAGATGACGAACCCTTTCAGTGCACTTCGACTGTCACAGAAGCTTCAGCGGCTAAGGTCTCATGATCCTTATCTGCCGCTACGACCTTGATTTCATGGGTCCCAGGTGCCATCCCCTTGACCGTCTTCTTATCCCATCCCTTTTGATATTCCCCGTCCACAAAGCAATGGGCGTGGGTTGCCTTGCTCCCCTTCGTCAGTTCATAGACCAGTTCGATATCTTTCCCCACCTTGGCTCCAGGCGCCGGACTCGTGATCGTGATTTTGCTACCGTCATCCACTGCCGCAAACCCATTGACCCCCATGCCCAACGTCAACACTCCAACTGCCGCCAATGCTGCTGCTACACGCTTCATCTCGACCCTCCTGATTTATGATGAAAGAACTATGAGACTGATCCACTCCAACTGACACAATACTTTACCGTGGCCACTTCCCATTCTTCAATCCTCCGGACAACATTCGCATGGGAAAGGGTGACGGACACGCTCACCGGACTTCAGCCAACGTTTTCCCTTCCCACGCTGCCATCATCGACTGAAAGATCGCACGCCCGTCTTCGTTGCCCAGCATTCCCTCTGCGCAACGCTCTGGATGCGGCATCAGACCCAGCACATTGCCGTCTGCATTGCGGATGCCCGCAACATTGTCGAGTGAGCCGTTTGGACAGGCCTCAGGTATCACGTTCCCATCGGGCGTGCAATAACGGAACACCACTTGCGCGTTGGCCTGAAGGCCGGCCAACGTTACCGGATCGGTGTAGTAGTTCCCATCTGCGTGAGCCACGGGGATCTTGAGTACTTGCCCCGACTTGCAGCGATTGGTAAAGGGAGTTGCGGCGTTTTCAACCTTGACGTAGGTTTCACGACAGACGAAGTGCAAGGACCGATTGGGCAACATGGCGCCGGGCAACAAACCCGCTTCCAGCAGAATTTGGAAGCCATTGCAAATCCCAAGCACCAACCCTCCTTCTACGGAAAACCGTTTCACCGCTTGCATAACCGGAGAAAACCGCGCGATCGCCCCTGTACGAAGATAGTCCCCGTACGAAAACCCGCCCGGCAAGATCACCGCATCCAATCCGGCCAGGGAGGACTCCTTATGCCACACCATCGTCACAGCCTGCCCAAGTACGTCTTTGAGGACATGCTGACAATCGTGATCACAATTACTGCCCGGGAAAACGACAACACCGATGTTCATCATCGCCTCGGATGGTGTGCCTGAATACTCATGCGCTCAGTTCGTACCGATATTCCTCAATGATCGTATTCGCCAACAGCTTCTCGCACATCGATTTGACCTGGGCTTCGGCTTTGGCCTTATCATTTTCGTTGAGGTCGAGCTCCATGTACTTTCCAACCCGGACATTCGCCGCATGCTTAAATCCCAATGAGTCCAACGCATGTTCGATCGCCTTCCCTTGCGGGTCGAGAATCCCCTGCTTGAGCGTGACATGAATTTTGGCTTTCACTCTTGACTCCTCTGATCGGTCGCGTTGGTCTGGCGATCGACGTATTTCTTAATCCACAAGATTGCTGCTACGGTCAGCCCACCTGCAAAGACCAGCCCGATAAAAGCCCACCGCCAGGGCGATTCGTTCAATCGGTACGCCATCACCCCGACGATCGCCGCCCACACCACGACTGATGCGATCAGGCCATAATTTAAGTATGCCCGCAGCATCCTTTCCCTCTCCTTACCCGCAGACCCTCTTCAATACTTCCTGATAGGCCTCCTCGATCCTTCCCATGTCCTTCCGAAACCGATCCTTATCCATCGACTCACCGGTCGTCATGTCCCAGAATCGGCAGGTGTCGGGAGAAATTTCATCCGCGAGAATTAGTTTATTATGAAACACACCGAACTCAAGTTTGAAGTCGACGAGCTGCATCTTCCGCTCGGCAAAAAACGGTTTCAGAACCTTGTTCACTGCGTGACCCAACTCACGGAGCTCGCGCAACACACCTGGCGTTGCCACATTCAGTAACCGAAGATGGTCATCGTTCACAAGCGGGTCTCCGAGCGCGTCGTCCTTATAATAGAACTCCACAAGCGCCGGGTCGATGCGGCTCCCTTCTTTCAGGCCAAGCCGCTTCGCCAAACTCCCAGCGACCACGTTTCGCACCACGACTTCGACCGGCACGATCCTGACCTTCTTCGTGAGCATCTCTCGGTCGTTCAACCGCTCCACGAAATGCGTACGAATACCGTTCTGCTCTAGCAGCTGGAACAGTCGTTCGGACACTCTGTTGTTGACCACCCCTTTGTCGAGGATACTCCCGCGTTTCTGTGCGTTGAATGCCGTCGCATCGTCCTTAAAATACTGTACAACCTGGTCCTGGTTCTCCGTTAAAAAGATCTTCTTCGCCTTCCCTTCGTACAGCAACGTACCGGTCGTCATAGTCGAACCTCGCGGATTCCTCTCACTGTGCCAACACTTCGATGACCTGGTCCAATGATTGAACCGTCCCGAGCAGTAGCGGATTTCCGAATTGGCGCGTATAGCCGAACTCCTTCACTCTCTGAAGGGACAACATGAGACCATGAAAGTCTTCTAGATTGGATGTCTCAAAGTAGGTGATGAAATCTACATCGTCGAGACCACCGGAGTGGTAGAGCTTTCGTTTGACGGTTTTGAGAAATGGCAACGTTACGGCCGTATGTTCCTGCATCAGCGCCGTCCGTTTCTCCTGTTCCAGCTCCCACCATTCAGCCGACTTTTTGATCGGGATGACGATGGCATACGGCTTCTCACCTGCTTCGCTCGGTGTTTTCAAATCGGTCTTCATCTGATCTGGAAATCCCGGAACATAATTCGGTTTCTTCGTCAGTCCGTGCATCGCCTTAATGCCTGTAAGATGTTTCCCGAATTGGCTGCTCTGGAGATCAAGAAGAAACTCCTGCGTGTCACGCAACTCCATCGCGTGAATCCGAAATAACAAATCGGCCTGATCGGAAAGCCCTCGAAGGAGATACACATCGATCGCCACGTTCTCCCGATGCTGTTCCACCACCCCCTTCAGGGTCGCTAATCGAGCGATGCGCGTCGAAGGTTCTAATCTGCCCCATTCATCGTCGAGCACAAACGCGGCAAACGTCCCATAGATCCCTGCCTCGGTAAGGAGCCTTTCGCGATCGACCTCTGCATGGAGAGGAGCGACCCAAATACCAAGCATCCCACAGAGCAGCACCAGAGTGATGATATAAAGTCGAGCGATCACCGGCTGTTGCCCTTCTTCGCACCGCCCGTCCGTCGTTGTGTTCGTCCGAATACCCGCTGATAAATCCGATCCAGGTGGCGAAGATAATACTTGGGGTTGAAACAGGTTGAGATGTCTTGCTTGGTGAGATGGCGTGAAATGAAGGGATCGTTGCTCACAAGATCCTGAAGTCCACCGCCGCCTCTCCAGGATGTCATCGCGTGACGCTGGACTGCTTCATACGACTCTTTTCGCTGGGCCCCCTTCTCGATCAATGCCAACAGCAGCCGCTGGGAATAGACAAGTCCTCCGGTCAATTCCAGATTTCGCTTCATCCGATCCGGATGGATGACCAACTGGTCGATGAGATCCGTGGCCTTAGCCAGCATGTAATCGACCAGAATGGTGCTGTCCGGCATAATCACCCGCTCAACGGATGAATGGCTGATATCGCGTTCATGCCAGAGCGCAACGTTTTCCATCGCGGCCACACTGTTGGCACGTACCACACGAGCCAAACCGCAGAGATTTTCCGACACGATCGGATTTCGTTTATGCGGCATCGCCGACGAACCTTTCTGCCCCTCAGAAAAATACTCTTCCGCCTCAAGCACTTCCGTACGTTGGAGGTGACGAATCTCCGTGGCGAATTTCTCAATACTGGCGGCCAGCAACGCCAACGCCGTCGCATAGGACGCATGGCGATCCCGCTGGACAACCTGATTCGAGACCGGATCTGCCTGTAGGCCGAGCTTCTCGCAGACATATTCTTCGATTTCAGGCCCCTGATGTGCGAACGTCCCCATCGCACCGGAGAGTTTTCCGACCGCGATCTCACCCCGCACCTGTCGCAGTCGCTCTTGATGACGGCGCACTTCCTCGTGCCACAACGCCAGTTTCAGACCGAATGAGATCGGTTCGCCATGAATCCCGTGCGACCGTCCCACCATCACCTGATCCTTGTAGCGGAAGGCCTGTCGCTTCAACACGACAAGCAAACCATCAACACCCTCTAAGATCAGATCCATCGCCTCGGTCATCTGGACGGCGAGCGAGGTGTCGACGATATCTGAGGACGTGAGCCCCATATGAAGATACCGATGCTCCGGTCCGACCGTGTCCATCAGCGATTCAAGAAAGGCGATGACGTCATGCTTCGTCACTTTTTCAATCTCAGCGATGCGCTCGACATTGATCTTGGCCTTCTTCCTGATTTTTGCCGTCGTGCCACGTGGAGCTTGCTTGGCTCGCTCAAAAGCCTCGCAGGCGTGTAACTCGACTTCCAGCCAGATTTCATACTTATGCTTGAGGTCCCAGATGGCCTTCATGGCGGGGCGTGTATACCGATCAATCACGGTCGGCTCTCCTCCAAATCGCTCGATCCGGCGACGCTCGCTTCTCAGCCAGTCGTGAGTCCGTTGCCAAGACCTTGTCCAGTATGGCGTTTACAAACCTTGAGGCTTCCTCGTCGCCGAACCGCTTGGCCAGCTCGATGGCTTCATCCATCGTCACTTTCGCAGGTACGTCATCCAGCCACAACAACTCATACAGCCCAGCTCGTAGAATATTGCGGTCGACGACAGGCATGCGACTCACTGTCCAATTCGTCGCATATTTCCCGATCAGGGTGTCGAGTTCCCCCTGATGCTCAACCACCCCGCGAACCAACTGTTCGGCAAAGGCCTTGGACTCATCGGATACGGAATATTCACGCCAAAACTCGTCGAGAGAGAGCGCGACCTTGCCGTGAATGTCGTGCTGAAACAGAATCTGCAGGGCACGCTCGCGGGCTTGATGACGCGCTCCCATACATTAATCCGCATGCCGTCGCGTGGCTGAAGATTGGCGAGTCGCATGTCCCGCACCCAGCTCTCGCGTCGATCCCTTCAGTCGTCGCATGACCGTAACCATCTCAATCGCCGATTTCGCTGCATCACCGCCACGGTTGAGTTTTTTGGGATCCGCCCGCTCTTCGGCTTGCGCGTCTGTTTCGGTCGTCAAGACACCAAAAATAATAGGGACGCCGCTCTCCAGCGCCACATGCCCAATGCCACGACTGACCTCCGAACAGATATAGTCGAAGTGTGGTGTGTCCCCGCGAATCACCGCCCCCAAACAGATCACCGCGTCAACATTGCCGGATTTGGCCATCGTCTGCGCAACAAGGGGGATTTCGAAGGCCCCCGGCACACGCACGACATGGATTGCGTCGCTCCCGACACCATGGCTCTCCAAGGCATCGATGCACGCGCGCAGTAGCTTGCCGGTGATGCGCTGATTAAATTTTGCTGCGACAATTCCGATCCGTAATCCCGTTGCTGACCGTCCCACCTGTCGATGTGTCCTCATTGAATAATTCTTCTTGGTTTTTGTTCTGGACGATGAGGGTGATCCGATGGACGCCCCTCAAACCTTTTTAAGCAAGTGTCCCAACTTCGCTTTTTTCGTCCTGAGATACCGCACATTCGCGGCCCGCGGGAGCACCTCGATGGGAACCCGTTCGACAACCTTGAGCCCATACCCTTCAATCCCGACGATCTTGCGCGGGTTGTTCGTGATCAACTTAATCTGGCGAAGTCGTAGGTTCGCGAGTATCTGAGCGCCCACTCCATAATCGCGGAGATCCGCCTTAAACCCGAGTTGGAGATTGGCTTCCACCGTATCGCTGCCTTGATCTTGTAAGCGGTACGCCTTGATCTTATTCAGCAGCCCGATTCCCCGGCCTTCTTGATTCAAGTAGAGCAGCACCCCTCGCCCTTCTTTCTGGATGATCTCCATCGCGGCATGCAATTGATCCCGGCAGTCACAACGGAGCGACCCCAGCGCATCAGCGGTCAGACATCCGGAATGGACACGGACAAGGGTCGGCGTTCCACCGTCGACACGTCCCTTGACCAACGCAATATGCGTCACCCCATCAATCTGATTCTCGAATGCCACCGCCTCAAACTCACCGAAGGTAGTCGGCAACCGCGCGCTCGCCATACGCTTGACGAAGGTCTCCCGCTTCATGCGGTACTCGATCAACGCCTTCACAGTCACCATCTTCAACTTGTGGGTCTTGGCAAACTTCGTCAGTTCGGAGACACGAGCCATGGTGCCGTCCACGTTCATGATCTCGCAGATCACGCCGGCTGGACGCAGACCGGCCAGTCTGGCCAGATCCACTGATCCCTCGGTTTGCCCAGCGCGTCGGAGCACACCGCCCTTTTGCGCCTTAAGGGGAAAGACATGACCAGGTCGAGCGAGATCGCCCGGTTTTGATTTAGGGTCGATCGCGACATGAATCGTCTTGGCTCGATCCGCAGCGGAAATTCCCGTGGTGATGTCTTTGCGCGCGTCGATCGAGACGGTAAAGGCAGTCCCAAACGTCGCCGTGTTCTCAGCAGCCTGTTGCGGCAACTGCAGTTCTTCCACTCGCTCGGGCGTCAGGGCCAGACAAATCAACCCGCGCGCATGAGTAGCCATGAAGTTGATGACCCGCGGGGTCACCTTCTCCGCGGCAATGACAAGATCCCCTTCGTTCTCACGATCTTCGTCATCCACCAAGATGATACACTTTCCCTTCTTGATGTCGCGGATGGCATTTTCAATGGTGTCGAACGGAGCCGTCATGGTCATGTTCTGCGGGGTATGATTCGACAATTTGCCATTAAACATCGAAGATTTAGCCAGCACGAGGGTGACACATAACCCTGTTTCTCACCCGACTGTCAATCGAAAAAATGGCCTAGGGTTGGCACGGTCAAACCGTATACATCGGCAAGGAGACAGCCCATGGGTATCATCCTCTGTGCGAATTCCGCTGCCAACGACTGAAACCGATACAATCACGGCGCTTCGCTTTACGGAAATCCGTTACGCTGCTATCATACTCGATAGCACTGTGAGGTAACCATGGGACAAGTGATCGTACGGAACTTAGATGATCGCGTCATTGCAGCGCTTAGGACCAAGGCGAAGCTCCACGGTCAATCGTTGGAGCAAGAACTGCGCACCATTCTCTCCAAGGCTGCGGTTCCGAATACTCAAGAACGTGTCGCACTGGCGAGCCGAATCCGCGGGTTGACACCGAAACGCCGCCAGACGGATTCCACGAAGTTGATTCGAGAGGACCGAGATCGATGACTGCCGTCATTGATGCGAGTGTCGCGGTCAAGTGGTTTGTCGATGAACCAGGCTCTCCGGCGGCATGCGAGATTCTTACAAATGGAGTGACCTGCGTGGCCCCTGACCTCGTACTCGTCGAGACCAGTAACACCGCGTGGAAGAAGGTCAAGCGAGGAGAGATGACGCAGGCGCAGGGTGAAGCGATGGTGCAGACGCTCTCACTCTACTTTGATCGCGTTGTACCCACGGACGCCCTCCTCGTTCGAGCCTACACGCTGGCCCACCAACTGGATCATCCCGTTTACGATTGTCTGTATCTTGCCTTGGCTGAACAGGAAGCGGTTTCGCTCATTACCGACGACCAGCGACTGCTCAAGGCGGTATCCCGCACGGAGCTCAGGAAGCGTGTTCGTCCGTTGGTAAATGATGCTCGGTAAGCAATAGCCGTTGTCTTGCTCACTCAGGCCTCGAGGCTTGACACAACCCACAGGCACTGTGTGATGTAAGAAGCTCAGGAGGAAAGCTCGACCGGCGAAGACCTACCGCTCCGCAACGCCACCATCACCGTACCCCAGGCACACACTGCGACCCCAGCAAAGAACCAGAGTCCAAGTTCATAGCTGCCCGAGAATCTCTTCACGGTACTGATGAGGATCGGTAGCAAAAAACCGCCGACGGCACCGGACGCTCCAACCACTCCGGACGCCAAGCCGATGTCCTCGGGAAACCATTCTGCGACGAGCTGAAACACCACGCCATTGCCGAACCCCATCGCCGCGGTCGAGACCACCATCATCACGACCGCCGTCGTAGGCGAAGGACTGATGACAGCCACCACGGCCCCCGCAATCACAGGCAACACGTAATACAGCGTCCTCAGACCCCCCTGTCGATCTGCCACATGGCCACCGACCGGCCGGATCAGGCTGCCCATGAGCCCACACAGAGCGGCCAGCGCCCCAGCCTGTATCGCATCAATCCGGTAGACCTCATGCAACAGCAACGGCAACAGACTACACAACCCCACAAACCCGCCGAATGTGACCGCATAGAGGAAACAGAGCCAATAGGCTGCACGGCGGCGGACCAGGTGTGCGACGTTATGCCACCAGGTCACGGCTTGGGGTCCAGAAACTGCGGTTGTTCGCGGTACAGCCGTCACAAACACCGCCAGTGTCGCTGCAACGACCCCAGCCATCATGCCGCAGACTTGGTGCCAATCCGATGCCACGGCCCAGCGTGGCGCTAGAAAAAAGATAAGCACAGTGCCGATATTCCCCGATGCGACAAGACCAAGGACAAGGCCTTGCGCCTGCGGCGGATAGGCACGGCTCGCAATGGGAAGCGCAACCGAAAAACTCGCTCCCGCCACACCCAGGCCGACTGAAAAGACCAAAGCATCAGCATGGCTAGTCACGCCGAGCCAGCCCCAGGACAACACGAGCAACTCCGCCAGGAGAATAACAACAGCGGTAGACCGCGCGCCCAGCCGGTCCGCACTCCACCCAGCCACCATCCGCAATACCGCCCCGCTGAGTAACGGCAATGAGACCAGCCAGGCAAGTTCTTGATCGCTGAGCTGCAAAGCCTGGGCGAGCGACAGACTCATCGCCCCGGCGAGCAGCCACACCATGAAACTAACTGTCAGATGTAACCAGCCCCCAAGAAGCGAGGGCCAATGACCAGTCCTTAAAATGTTCCAAATCTCTGACACGCCCGGCCTCCACATTGATCAGCACTATAGGGGAGCTTCATTCGCGGGTGCAACAGATGCCGGCCCCCTATCCATATTCCCACCGTCGATTCAAAGCAGTTTTCAGCATTGTTGCCGCCTAGGATTCTGGTGTAGGCTGCACTTTCATGCCCATACTTGACGAGACCAACACCCTCCCGGACGAGCCTGAAGACTTGGAGCCCTCTCCGGCTGAGCTACACGACATCCAAGCCAGCGCCGAACTGAGTCCACTTCCCGATCAGGAAGCGAGCCCGCGACCCGATACTACGGCCGTCGTCCCGGTTACAGCCCTCCAGCAATACCTCGCCGAAGTACGCCGATACCCCTACCTCACAAAGGAAGAGGAGCTTCAACTGTTTCAGGAGTACCACACACATGGCAGCCGCGAGGCCGCGGTCAGACTCATCATGGCCAACCTACGGGTCTCCGTCTCCATCGCGTCCGAATATCTTCATACCGGTGCCGACCACATGGATCTGATTCAAGAAGGCAACGTCGGTCTGATGCATGCCATCAAGAAATTTGACCCGTCGAAAAACGTCCGGTTCTACGCCTATGCCGCCTGGTGGTCTCGTGCCTATATTCTCCGTTATCTGCTGCACACCTTCCGACTGGTCAAGGTCGGGACAACTCAGGATCAGCGAAAACTCTTTTACAATTTGAAGAAGGAAAAGGCTAAGCTTGAACGGGAAGGTTTCGCCCCCGATACGAAGCTGCTGGCCGATCGCCTAAATGTGCGCGAACGCGACGTCGTCGAAATGGACCAGCGCCTCGGCAACTGGGAACTTTCGCTCGATCAACCGATCGGGGAAGATCAGGAGAGCACGCTCCTCGATGTCTTACCATCCCACCAAGAGCCGGCCGACGAACAGATCGCTGATCATCAACTCAAGACGCTCTTTCGAGCTAAACTGGCTGAATTCATCAAAACTCTGGAAGAGCGGGACGAAGATATCCTGAGGAATCGTATTTTGTCCGATTCCCCCCTGACCCTGGATGATCTTGGTGAGAAGTACGGAATTACCAAGGAACGGACCCGCCAGCTGGAGGCCCGCATTATCAAACGCCTTCGAGAGTACGTCAAAAAAGACATCAAGGATTTTGATCGATTGCGGGCCTAAACCCATCCTTTTTCATCTCCTAACTGCCTAGAAAAACACTGGAACTTCTATTTCTCAATGAGTTATGATACCTAAACTTCTACTAAGAGCGGAAATGGCAGATCGATAAAATTCCCTCGCATCCCCTCTTGACTTGCGTGAAGTAAGGTCTATCTCCACCCAGTCACTTGCTTCCGGGGTTATAAGCGAGTTCAACCCAATCACATACTAACCGTCAACACGTCACGAGTTAACTTTCACGAGGAGGAGGTTCTGTTATGAGCACAGCCACGAAGGAGAAGAAGAACGTCGCTAAGGGTTTTCAGCCTTTGGGTGAACGTGTGTTTGTCACGTATACCGAAGAACTCGAGAAGACCGCCGGTGGGATTTATGTGCCTGATTCTGCAAAGGAAAAGCCTCAACGAGGCGTGGTCCAAGCGATCGGGAAGAAAGTGGAAAACGTCAAGGTCGGCGATCACGTCCTGTTCGATAAATACTCGGGCAGCAAACTTCGTATCGAAGATGAAGAATGCTTGATTCTCAAGGAAGAAGACATTCTCGGTATCTTCACCAGCTAGGCACGTGTTTCAAATCAACCTGACACATCTAGGAAAACGATAATAGGAGGAACCCAATGGCAAAGCAATTGATGTACGGCGATACAGCACGAGCCTCCATCCTGAAAGGGGTGAATCAGCTTGCGGACGCCGTGAAGGCAACACTCGGTCCCAAGGGTCGAAATGCGATTTTGGACAAGAAGTTCGGCGCCCCCACCATTACCAAGGACGGCGTGACGGTGGCCAAGGAAGTCGAACTGAAGAACCCGTATGAAAACATGGGCGCGCAGTTGGTTCGCGAAGTGGCCAGCAAGACCAGCGATACCGCTGGGGACGGCACCACCACCGCCACCGTGTTGGCCCAGGCGATTTTCCGGGAAGGCGCCAAGAACATCACCGCCGGCGCCAACCCAATGGAGATTAAGCGCGGCATCGACAAAGCCGTTGAAGCGGTCACCGCCGAGCTGAAAAAGCTCAGCAAGCCCTGCCAGAACAAGACTGAGATCTCCCAAGTGGGCACCATTTCAGCCAACAACGACAAGACCATCGGCGATCTGATCGCAGAAGCCATGGAAAAGGTCGGCAAGGACGGCGTCATCACCGTCGAAGAAGCCAAGTCCATGACGACCTCCTTGGATGTCGTCGAGGGCATGCAGTTTGATCGTGGCTACATCTCCCCGTATTTCGTCACCAATGCGGAGCGGATGGAATGCTCAGTGGAAGAGCCCCTCATCCTGATCAACGAAAAGAAGATCAGCAGCATGAAGGACCTCCTTCCGTTGCTCGAGCAAGTCGCCAAGATGGGCAAGCCGCTCGTCATCCTCGCGGAAGAAGTCGAAGGTGAAGCATTGGCCACCCTCGTGGTCAATAAGCTGCGCGGTACGTTGAACGTCGCGGCGGTGAAGGCTCCTGGATTCGGTGATCGCCGGAAGGCCATGCTGGAGGATATCGCCATCCTCACAGGCGGCCAGGTAATTTCCGAAGATATCGGCATCAAGCTTGAGAACGTCAAGTTGACCGACCTCGGCCGGGCCAAGCGTGTGACGATCGACAAGGACAACACGACGATCGTCGAAGGCTACGGCGATTCGAAGAAAATCGAAGGTCGCGTCAAGCAGATCAAGGCTCAGATCGAAGAAACCACTTCCGACTACGATCGCGAGAAGCTGCAAGAGCGGCTGGCAAAGATCGTCGGTGGTGTCGCGGTCATCAATGTCGGCGCTGCGACTGAGACCGAGATGAAGGAGAAGAAGGCCCGCGTTGAGGACGCGCTGCACGCCACCAAGGCCGCAGTGGAAGAAGGCATCGTCCCTGGCGGCGGTACCGCCTATCTTCGCTGCATCAAGGCCCTCGATGGGATCAAGGATGTCCCATCAGAGCAAAAAGTCGGGCTCGACATCGTCCGACGTGCGCTCGAAGAACCCGTCAGACAGATCGCCACAAACGCCGGTGCGGAAGCATCAGTGGTCGTCGGCAAGGTTCGGGAAGACAAAAACGCCAACGGTGGCTACAACGCCGCTACGGATGAATATGTCGATATGATCAAGTCCGGCATCATTGACCCAACCAAGGTGTCGCGCTGCGCGTTGCAGAACGCGGCCAGCGTGGCAGGATTGATGCTCACGACCGAAGTCATGATCACCGAACTCCCTGAGGAGAAGAAAGAGCCGGCTATGCCCGGTGGCGGACACAGCCACGGCATGGAGGGGATGTACTAAGCAGCTGACGGCTCAGAGCCGACAGTTGGCGACCATGACGAAGGGCTCGGCGGGAAACCGCCGGGCCCTTCGTGTTTCCGAAAGAGATCTTCGTTAGGTCTTAGCTTTGATGGCTCTAAGCGTTGCCTGGAGAACGTGTGAGGTCTTCGGCTCAGAAAAAAGCGATTGAAAGACTCGGTGGACAACGGTCGTATATCGCTGATGGTCGACGAGAAAGAGCTCCGCTGCCTTCTTGCGATCGTCTGCCCCATAGCCCATCCGAATTGCACAACGCTCCAGTTCTTGCATCTCTGCGGGAAGCGAGTGGGTCTGGAGATCATGAACCATCTGCAGTTTATGCTCCACATCGCGCAAGAACACGTACGCCACCGTGAGATCTTGCTGTTCTTGAGCTGAGATGAGCTTCCGCCTCGCAAAGCGTGCTAAGGCGCCGAGCGTGCTTCTGTCGACCACTGCCGGAAGCTGTCTTCCTGCCAAAACTTGCAGAGTTTGGGCAAAGAATTCGATTTCTCTGATCCCGCCCGTTCCCAGCTTCACATTGCGGTGCTCGTGCCCTCGCACGAACATTCTTCCATCGATCATGTCCTTGACGGCACGCACCTCCTCAACCACGCGCGCTGCGTCGGCTAGATCCGGCGGTTTCTTGCCGACTCCGAATATGAACGGCTTTATAGCCTTCACGAAGGCCTTCCCAAGCTCTTCTGAGCCGGCCACCGGTGCCGCTTTAAGCAAAGCCAGCCGTTCCCAGACCTGCCCTCTGGCAAGATAATATCGCTGATAACTGGCCAGTGACCGTGCCAACTGACCGACGGAACCCTCCGCCCGTAATCGCAAATCAACCCGAAACACATGGCCCTCTCGAGTGGGCTCACTCAGCACTCTGGTCAATTCGCGCGAAAGAATTTCGAAATACTCTTCGTTCGAGATACCAACGCCGGGTGGGGCGGCGACACGCTTCCGGCCCCGAGCTCTGGTTTCTCCATCATCGGACTCATAGATGTAGAGGAGATCTACATCCGAGCTATAGTTGAGCTCGTGCCCGCCCAGCTTCCCCATCCCGATAACGGCAAACCCTGTTTCTCTCCATCGGCCCTGCCGATTTTGATGCATGGGCACGCCGTACTGCTGTTTCAGATCGGCATCGACGATCTCGTAGGCAGCATGAATCAGCAGGCTGGCCAAATCCGACAACGAACCAGTGGTCTCCGCCACCGTAGCAAGCCGGAGTAGGTCGCGGACCCCGATGCGTAACATCTCCCGCCGTCGAAATCGACGCACCGCATCCAACTTCACTTCCTTGGAGGTGAGATGCCCGATGCTTTCCTGAAGCGCGCGTTCCAGCCCCTTTCTCGTCGGCGGTTTGGACAACACTTTCTCCTCAGCCAACCAATACACCAGCGTCGTGTCCCTGAGGAGTGTAAAGGTCAAGGCATCGCTGTTGCCGAAAATGGCACAGAGCAGATCAAGCATACGAGGCCATGTACGCAAGTAGTCGAGAAACGAGGTGCGGGACACGCTCCCCAACATGCGCTCCCAATGATTCAGCGCCTGATCAGGGTCGGCAGTCCGCGAAATCGATTCCAACATCATCGGAAGAATGTCGGCTAGCCGCCGCCGTTGGATGGGATCGCCTGCCATGGCATTGAGGTTACGGTCGGCCTGATCCGGATCACGCAGGCCATAGGCCGATAACATCGCCCGTACCCCAGCAGGATCCCGTTTCTCTGCCAGCAGAATGGGTCTGGGATCAGGCCGCACCGGTGTCTCTCTCCCGACCGATAGTCGTGATCGGTCGGTCTTCTCGGACTTTCGTTTCACACTTCACGCCTCACGTTTCCTACGATCTCCGTCTGGCGCGGCATTATACTGGCAGCTTTCCCTACGCACAACGAAACCATTCGGGTATACTGACCCCTATGTCCATCGGCTCTCCCGACCGCACCGCTCTCCTCAATAGCGTTCGTCCGCTGTGCTCGAATGTTGCGGAGGACATCCTTCAGGATTTCTTCAGCCGCATGGATCCGGAATACTTCCAGCGGTTCGAAGCCACGACGATCGCCGAACACGTCCGATTGGCAGCACAGCTGGATTTTGACCATCCCTGCACGGTCGCCTGTTCCGAACAGCAGGACACGCGGTTCGAAATCACAGTCGTCGCCTACGATTACTTCTCTGAATTCGCCATGATTTGCGGCCTGCTGTCAGCCTTTGGTTTGAATATTGAAGAAGGTGACATCTATACGTTTTCCGAACAGGTTACCCCTCAGCCATCCCGCACCAGTTGGACGGGGCATCGTCCGCGGGTTCACACGAAGGGAACCCCCGGTCTGAGCAGAAAAAAGATCGTCGATGTGTTTCGTGTTCTGCCGGTTCCTGGGGAAGCATGGGGCACAACACAACAGGCTCATTTGGAGGAGGAGCTCCACTCGATCATCGCGTTGCTCGACAAAGGACGATTCGAGGAGGCACGATTGGCGGTCAATCGACATCTGGTCGAACAACTCGGCAAACATCGCGGATCATTCAGCGGTCTCCTCCTTCCGGTACAGATCACGTTCGACAATAGTCAGTCCGCTATGGACACGGTCATGGAGATCCGGTCGGACGACACCCCGGCGTTCCTCTATGCCTTCGCCAATGCCCTCGCGATGCGCAATATCTATATTTCCAAGGCACAGTTCGACGTGGAGAAAGGAAAGATCCACGACCGATTCTATGTCCGTAACCGCCACGGCCAGAAGCTCACCGATGCGACCGATCAACAGCAGCTGCGACTGACGGCCGTGCTCATCAAGCAGTTCACCCATGCCCTCACCTGGGCCCCTGATCCGACTAAGGCTTTGGAGGCCTTCGACCAGTTTCTCGACCTCACCATGCAACAGGCGAAAGGAAAGGCCCAGCAACAAGCCTTAGCCTTTCTCAGCGACAAGAAAACCTTTCCGCTGCTGGCCCGTCTGCTTGGTGCCAGCGATTTTCTCTGGGAAGATTTTCTCCGTCTCCAATACAGCAACCTGCTGCCTCTCTTACAAGACTATCGCGATGCGCCCCTCATGAGGCCACGAGCCACGCTGCGCAGAGAACTTGATCGTCAGGTCACGCAGGCAAAGACCGACGAAGCGCGGAAAGCCGCTCTGAACGGGTTTAAGGACCGCGAACTCTTTCGTATCGACATGAAACACATCGTCGAGACGGATACGATGTTGCCTGACTTCTCAGCCGCCTTGACGCAGCTCGCCGAAGTCATCGTCGATCGGAGTTTGAAAGACTGCCAGGCGAAATTGAACAAGTTATATGGCCCCCCACGCTTGGCAAACAAGAAACCCTGCCCGTTCACCGTACTCGGCTTGGGCAAATTCGGCGGTCGAGAGCTGGGCTATGCCTCTGATATCGAGGTGATGTTCGTCTACGGCGACGCAGGTCGTACCAGTGGCAAGAATCCGATCGAGAACAGCGAATACTTCGAACGGTTGGGGCATGAACTACTGCAGTGGATCGACGCGAAACAAGAGGGCATTTTTCACCTTGATGTACGCCTTCGGCCCCACGGGGGAAAGGGATCCCTGACCAATCCCTTCGACGAAATCACAAAATACTACAGCGACTATGGTCTGGCTGCCCCATTTGAACGCCAATCCTTGATCAAACTTCGGCATGTGGCTGGCGATCCCCTACTCGGCAAGCGTGTCGAAACCCATCGCGACAACTACGTATACAGCGGCAAAACCTGGGACCTGCGCACCGCGCTCGACTTGCGCCGACAGCAATTGAAAGAGTTCGTCGAACGCGGCACGGTGAATCTCAAACATAGCCCAGGAGGCATCGTCGATATCGAATATGCCATCCAGTACCTCCAGATTATGCATGGCCAGCAGCTCGCAATCTTGCGAACTCCCAACACCATGCAGGCCTTGGCGGCCCTCATGGGCTGCGGGCTCGTCACCAGACAAGACGGCGAGGACCTGCGTAAGGCCTATTTTTTCATTCGCATGCTCATCGACGGCCTTCGGATGGTCCGTGGGAATGCCAAAGACCGCGTCCTTCCATCGATCGATTCCGACGAATTTATCTTCCTGGCTCGCCGCGTCGGGTACACCACGGACGATTGGCA
>JAHBWR010000003.1 GCA_019636875.1 Nitrospira sp. | reverse complement strand
AGCGCCGGTTTGTCAAACTCGAAGAGCGAGCCGTAGGAGGACTGCGCCACCACACGCCCGAACAACACCGCAGCGACCAAGAGGACGACGCCAAGGATCGAGACTTCCGCGACTGCCCCTGGGCGAAATTTCTGGAGATAAAACCCCATGATCAATCCAATGGGAATCGTCATGGCAATGGTGAACGTCCCCCACGCGTTGTGATAGAGCGCATTCACCACGGCAAACCCCAAACCCGCCAACGCGACTACGACTATGAACAGCACCGCCACCGCTGTCGCCGCCCCCGTGATCGTACCGAGCTCATCCTGGGCAATTTCGGGGAGCGATCGGCCGTTGCGCCTCATTGATGCCACCAGAATGATGAAATCCTGCACCGCCCCGGCCAGCACAGCGCCGATTACCAACCAGAGGAAACCTGGCACGAATCCAAACTGTGCCGCCAACACCGGACCAAGCAACGGTCCGGCACCGGCAATCGCCGCAAAGTGGTGGCCGAAGAGCACGATCTTGTTGGTGGGGTGAAAGTTGACACCGTCGTTCAACCGCACCGCCGGTGTCACGTGCTGATTGTTGAGTCCAACAACTTGCCTGGCCAACCACCGCCCATAGAACCGATAGGCCAGCACATACATGCAAGCCGCTGCGACGACCAGCCAGAGCCCATTCACTTTTTCGTCTGGATTGACGACACCGACCACGTGGGCGAGCGCAAGTGCACCAAGCACAGAGAGCATGAGCCAGAGCAGATTCGCAGCCATCTTCATGGGCGGCATCGTAACAACCTGCCAGGCACTTGTAAATCAACCCTGATGTCACTATTAAAGCCACGAGGGGAGGTCACACGGTGCCCTGCCTGATCGACGGGAAGCGCGGGATCTGCGGCCTCACGGATTTCGGTCAGGAGGTGGTTGCGAGGTACCTCGATAAACGGTATCGGTTCAACCTCTTCCCCAAAGATCTCGATGGACTCCAGCTGATTCTCTCACGCTATATCGCGAATGACCTTGAGATGGTGAGATTCAAGGTCTAATAATCTTACTTCAGAACTTTGATGGATCTCTTTACCCTCTTTTTCTTCGGCAGCTTCGACCTAGCACACTCGACCGCCCCGTCGAGCCAGAAAGCCAAACCCGACGCTGTGCGATAGCCGGCTTCACAGAGGAACAGGAATCCTTTGAGTGGTTTGCCGGTAAAATCCATTTCCCCGCCATGTGCTTTTTTGAGGAGTATTTCGTAGCGATCAGGCGCCACACGGACCATGAGCCGGTCTTTTTCCACGCCACAGCACATGTGGCCATTGAGCATGAAGCACAATCCACCGAACATGCGCTTCTCTTCGACGCCTTTGCGTCGTTTGAAATAGCCTCGGATTCGCTTTGCCAATCGCTCGTCGTAGGCCATGTAGCTCCTCCGCTGCTCAGACTCTACGTGTTCAATGAGAGCCGATCAATGGATCAGTGCAGGCATTTTGATATACTTAGTTTCAGCATGTCATCAGATGAGCCCACTCGACCGTCATTGGAGTCTGAGCGCCGGGAGTACTATCGTATCACCATCACCCTTCCCATCTGCCTTCAGACCGAGACCGACACACCCGAAGGCGCGCTCATCGAGAAATCGGTTAATTTGAGTGCCGGTGGCATCGGCCTGGTCGTGAACAGACCCTTCCCGCCGAATGAGATTCTCTCCTGTACCTTGCTCTTAGCGGAACAGGTGCGTTTTACATCTCCGATCGAGGTGCTGCGGGTCGACCCTCTCCCCTACCCACCCGACACCTACCGTCTTCACGCCCGCTTCATCGACATGACCAGGGAGAACCGAGAGCTGCTCGTCCGACACATTCTCCAGTTTCAGCGCGAACACCTTACTCGACACTATTCAGCTTGAGACAGAGCGAGGATCTTGTGGCTCTTCACGGAAATTCGACCCCGAGGACTCTCCTCATGCCCCACCAATGGGGGATTCCCTCTCGTTAAAGTGGCCCTCTAGACTGGGCCACCGTGGAATCGATACGCCGTTACCAACGACATCATTATCGCGTCCTGCTTCCTGTCCCCTACCCCGCGATGTTCTCCCATGCGCAGACGATCGCAGAAGGAACAGTGATGAACCTCACGGTGTTCGGCTGCGCGATCGAATGTACCGAGACTTTTCCCAAAGGAACTGAGCTACGCGTTCGACTGATTCTCCCGGACCAAGCCCATGCCTTGTCGGTTGAGGAAGCGGAGGTTCGGTGGGTGCAGGGTACCCGCATGGGGCTACAGTTTCACAAGGTGGAACGGGCCGCAGACTTTCGGCTCCATGGATTCGTGTGGGACCGGATGGTGGAACGGTTCCGGACGATCGTTCAGGATGGACTCTCGACTCGTTGATTCTGATTTATCCCCCCCTTTCCCACCATACCCAGGCAGAGTAACCCGATGGCAATCCACACCAGCTCTCGAAAACGGCGCAACAAAGCAAAGGTGATGCCGGTCACATCGCTGTAGCCAAAAGCCTGCAACAAGAGCATGTACCCGGCATCCTGGGCGCCCAAGCTGCCGGGGATAAAAAAAGACCCACCCTTAATAAACGCCGCTAGCGCCCCGATGGAAATGGCGGCCCAAAAACTCACCGACTCTCCGAGAAAATAAATAATCCCAAAGACTTCCAGCGATTCGGCAAGCCAACCAAAAAAACACACGCCGACCGAGGCAAAAAACGCCTTCCGGTGATGGTCGTAGAAGTTCCTAATCGTCTGGTCAATTGACCGAAGATGCTCTTCTTGCGCCTCCAGTGCTCGGATCCGCAATCCAAGCTTCTTGACGAGCGACAGAATCGAAGCAAACAACCCACGATGTTGGATAAAGACAAACCCCGCGATAGAACATACGAGCAACCCCACACTGACCAGTGCTGCCGTGATGGTGTGTACCGCCGAGTTGCCGGTACCGAGCAGCAAGAACCCAAGGGCGATCCCCGTGAGGATAAAGCACACCTCGGCAATCGTCATCGTCGTTTTGGCGATGACGACGGACGCGGCGCCCTCCGCGATGGGAACGTTGTGCTTTTTCAGAAGATAGGCCTTGAGTGGTTCGCCACCCAAGTAGGCCGTTGGCGTGGTCATATTCACCACTTCCCCGGCCGTCCGTATGGTCAACAGCCGCCAAAATGGCACCGCCTTCCCGCACGGCCCCAGGACAATCTTCCAGCCGTACGCCTCGATTGCATACATGAGCACGGAAGGAACGAGGATGATCAATAGGGTGACTGGACCTACCTGCGAGGCGGCATCGTAGATATTGCCTGGTCCGATATGCCAAATGAGAAGACCGAGAACAGCCAGACCGAGGACGAGTAGGAAATACCTCAACACGTGGTCAGTGGGGTAGACATCACATTCATGGCCGAGGCAGTGTGAGGGCGGATGGCCGGATAGCCCAAGCCAGCGCTCCGGCGAACAACAGTGAACCGGCCGCTGCGAAAGTCAAAAACCAATACAACTGATTCAAGAGGGCAAACCCGAGTAGTGCGACCGAAAAATCCCGGCTGGCGACATTCTTCAACATGACATCGGCCCAGGCTGCATGGGATGGGGACCTCCAGCCATTCATGGCCTTGATTTTCTGCACCTTTTCGACCAGGAAAAAGCAGATGCCGTTCCCCGCGACTGCCGCAACTCCAAGCATGACCGGAACCCATTCATCAGCTTGACTGATTCGAGTCGTGTACAGTCCCACAGCGATGCCTAAGAAAATGGCCATGTGGACGACGTTGTCAAAAACGAGATCCAGCCAGGCGCCGAACGGCGATTCCGTAAAGGTCAATCGTGCAACTTCCCCATCGCAACAATCGATGACGGCCGCCAATTGAAACAACACGGCCGCGATGACGCCGGCGCTGTAGGTGCCGAGACCAAATCCAGCGGCCGCTACCAGACCGATGAGGCCTGCGAGAGCCGTAACGGAGTTCGGCGAGAGCCCGACCATGAGAAACAGCCGCGTGAACCAGCGAGACAATTTTCGATTGAAGTATCGATCGACAAACCCCTCAAATTCTCCTTTCAGGGAACCATACAGTCTGCTTTCGGCTATTTGCACATCAGACAAGGTTCGAACCTCTTGATACCATGTCCCCTGCTTCGCGTCGGCTGTAACAACCCGTACTCGTCCATCGGCAGCAGCGCGTTCGATCCATTGCCGGATCGGAAGATTCCCCTTCTCATTTGCCACCTGATTGGCCGCACTCATGAGGCTGGCAGGAACAACGACGAGTTCCGCAACATGCACGGTGGACTCAAACGAACGAGTCTGGGGAACAGTCCTTTCCCGACTGGTAGGCAATCTCAACGGCACACCTTGTTTCGTCGGTTGTTCGAGTTGCCTCTTTGGAGACTGGCTGACCACGATCGCCTGGCCTTCTCGTACGTCACGCCGTAGTTGTTCGATCAGGCCACGGGAAAACACGCCATTAATGCTCGCCACCAGCGCGAATCCATGCACTTCCGACGCCAACGATTCCCACGTCCGAGGGTCGTCGAGTGGAAACTCCCGAATCGGCATCCAACGCACGGGAATCGTCACACGCGGTCCTTTCCCCAAAGCCAACTTGAGTTGTTCTTCTTCCGAACCGGCGAGGACGATCAACTGCCGAATCCCCGCCCGTTGCAGAGTCAGCACCGTACGTTGAAAAAGTCCGATTCCAACGACGCTTGCGAGAGGACCTAATTCTCCGATCTCCGGCCCGATCGGTCCACCAAACACCCCAACGGAAGGCAAGAGAATCCCCGTCGCCAACCCTTGAATCTCTGCTCTCCGTTGGAGGATACCTTTACTCATAGTCGCACATTCAGCACCGAAGAACCGCCATGGCTTTTCACAGCATCATGTCTGGTCTCGGACACCTTCCCATAATAGAAGACTTTCTCATAATCTTGGCAAAACTTCCAATTCCGCCTTCTTTACATCATTGATGAAATCGATTTCGGTCCAGGGAAGTCCACCGATCTTTTCGTGGCCGACCCTGACATCCCGAAAATATTCCAGGAGTCCATCCTCGTACTCCATATCCCAGGCACCCTTGTCGATGTAGGATCGAATCGAGGAGACGAGACATGGCGTGTCAGCATGTCGGACCCTGAGAAAGCCTACTCCCTCACCAGTATAGTCGTATTGTTCCGGGACCTTTTTCGTGAGTGCGATGACCCGGCCACCCGCTACAACCACCATACATTCTTCACCGGTCTGGGTCACAGTTTCATCCATCAGCAAGGCATTCTCGTGGGACGATGCAGCGAGACGCCGGAGGATTTCTCGATGAAACAACACATCCGCATCCATCACGATGGTGTCGTCGTCAAACGCGTCTCGGGCGATCCACAAGGAGGAAATACTTCCGCGATGGAACTGTTCGTTCACCAAGAATGTAACCTTGACACCACAAGAATTTCGTTCTACCGCCGCACGAATCATGTCCTGTTTGTAGCCGACAACAATGTCCACGTGGCGAACCCCGACGCTGGTCAGCGACTCCAGATAGCGATGCAGAAGCGATTGACCACCGATCTCGATGAGGCACTTGGGACGATGTTGCGTTACTTCCCACAGGCGTTTCCCGACTCCGGCTGCCAGAATGATTGCTTTCATACAAGCTTGCACGCCTGTTCAAAGGCATCAAGAAATCCGCCGAACTGTGCTTCGTTCAACGCCCCCATGTTGGCCACGCGAAAGATCTTATTTTCCAGGTTTCCTTGGCCGGCATAGATCACATAACCTTGCTGTTTGAGCCGGTCATGAAGCGCTTGATAGCTCACTCCCTCAGGTAGGTGATACGCGGTAATGGTATTGGACTGCCGATCCGCCGGCAGGAGCGCCTTCACTCCTAGTGAAGCCATTCGCTCTCGCATCAGCGTGGCCATCTTCCTGTAGCGTTGAATGCGATTGGAAACACCTTCTTCGAGTAACTCATTGAGTGCTTCGTCGAATGCGTAGTAGACCTGTACGGCCGGCGTGAACGGAATGGTGCCTCGCCCTTCGTTGTCGATGTAATGGGTCAGATGGAGATACCAGGAACGCTTCGGATAGGAACGCATTTTCTCGATAAATCCTTTCCGAACCAGGACAAACGAAACGCCTGGAAACCCCTGAATGCACTTGCCTGCCGTCCCTGCCACCATGTAGATGTGGGATTTGGCGATATCGAGAGTTTCTCCTGCCAACGCACTGACGGCATCTAATACAAACACCCGATTTTGGCTGTCGACCACCTCTGCGATTTCATGAACAGGATTGAGTAATCCGGTGGTGGTCTCATGATGTACCATCCCCACGACGTGAACTTCTTGGTGTTGTCGCAACGCAAGCAGCAACCTCTCAGGATCCGGCCGAACCGTCCATTCATGCTTGAGTTCACTCACACCTAGGCGATGGAGCCCAATAATCTGGGACATCCGTTCACCATAGACACCATTGTTGAGGATGAGTATTCGGCGGCCGTGAGGGAGCGACGACATCAGTGCAGCCTCAACGGCAGCCGTCCCTGAGCCGGTCATGACAACAGCCACGTATTCCGACTCAGCTCCGGGAACGAACGCCTTGAGCAGCTTCCCCTGGATACGATGCAGGAGCTCTGAAAACTCATCTTCTCGATGGCAGATATCAGGCCTCAGGAGAGCCTGTCGCACACGATCGGAAACGTTCACCGGACCAGGATTCAAAAGGATCATTCACCAGCTCCAAAAGCTGAGGATTAATGTCAGAGGGCTGCAGTGCCCGTTGCTCGTCCTATGCGATCGCTTTCATAAACCGTCGGGTGATCTCTGCCGGGTCATGCAACACGCGGCCGGCATCTTCCACAAATTCATTGACTTTGATGAGCAACATACTTGGGCCATCCTTCTTCAGCATATCTTTGAATTCGTAGACAAGATCCTCACGATCCAGCACTCGCTCAACATTGACATACCCTGCCGATTTGGCCACCTTCTCAAGCGGCACAACGTTAGAGATCGTCGGTTGATTCCCGGTCGTGCCGTACACTTCGTTATCAAACACCACATGGATGAAGTTCTTCGGTTTCAACGCCCCAACGGTAGCGAGCGTGCCCATCCCCATTAACACGTTCCCATCGCCGTCAAACGTGATCACTTGCTTGTTCGGCTTTGCGAGTGCGACACCCAGCGCAATAGCCGGCGCATTGCCCATTGAGCCGATCATGTAGAAATGGGTGGGACGGTCCGCAATCTTGTGCGCCTCGCGAGATGGAAACCCATTACAGATGATGACCGGTTGATCCGTCAACAACTCTAACAAGGCTGCCATGGCCTGCGCACGGCTGATTAACGTTCCCTCTTCAGGCCTCATGGATGCAACCCTTTCACCACGCCCTTGGTAATGAAGAGTGCGACAGGAATCTGGTGCTTCATGAAAGTCTCTGCGACCCATCGGAAGTCTTCGATGGCCGTTTGTTCGGTAAGGGTCCGATGTGGAATCCTAACGGTATCAAGTAGTTGCGGCATCACTTCACCCATCACCAGATGTTCTGGAGCATCCTTCCCTCCTTGGCCGCGCCATGACACGATCAACAGGCAGGGCTGTCGATAGATCATGTTGAGCGAAATGAGGGTATTCAGTGAAGTCCCAAGGCCTGAGTTCTGCATGAGAACGGCTGGAGTTTTTCCGGCCATATACGCACCAGCCGCCATGGCAATAGCTTCATCCTCTCGCACGGCCGGTGTGTAGAGTCGACGAGTCATCAACTCCGCAATGATCCCTCCCAGAATGGAATCCGGCACTCCGGTGAAAAAGTTGACACCCATGTCCTGCATGGCTTGCACAAACTCATCGCTTTCGATCACTGGACCTTTCTCCTCAACTTCGCAGCAGACGTTTCTAAAAAACGGCGCATTATAAGATAGGATTTGGCGCGTTCTCAAGAACGATCGGTGGGCGATTGTCCTCTCCTAGGCAACGTGTTAGCGTAACACTATCAAGGTTTTCTCCGATCTCTCAACGGTCATGATTCATCCATTCGACAGTAGAAGGCTCGTCCGACTGTTTATGACGCTATCTGCACTCGCGATCGGCATCGACTTGGCATGGTCGAGCTCCATGCTGAACGATCCGAACGGCTTTCATAATATTCCTTGGGGAGCTGCCTTGTCGTCTCGGCCTGAACTTAAACCGGTCCGTTCCAGCCCGCATATCGTTGAATACCTCCACAAGGAACAACCATCATCGTTCGCAGGAGCTGAGGTGACGAGCATCGTGTATATCTCGCTGGACGACCAATTCGCACGCGTCGTTATCCGTTATCACGGCGACCAGATCCACGGAGAAGTCTTGAGCCATCTTCAAGGCCGATTTGGACAACTTGACAGAGTGCCTGGGCAAATGGCACGAGGGCTCACCCAACAATACAACTGGCGAGGCCCCGACACCGAGATTAATCTGACCTATCAGGCAAGCACAGAGCGAGGCTATGTTTTCATCGATAGTCGGACCCTTGCACCTCGCTTTAACGACTACATCACTGATTCAGCAGAGTGACCCGCATGCCGACACATCATTGGGAACGAAGTTCTCGATATACGACAACCTTATTTTTCCTGCTTGGATGGGCATCTTCGGTACTAGCAGTCCCCATCGTGAACGATCCGAATGGCTTTGAGAACCTTCCGTGGGGGACCCTCTGGTCTGAGGTGGAACAATTCGTGAAAATTGATGACACCGGCCGTGTACGAACCTATGAATTGAACGGACGAACCCCACGACTCGGAACGACAATCGTCGATTCTCTCAGGTTTACGACATTTGAGAACAAATTTGGCCGAGTCACCGTCCGCTACAGTGGCACAGAAGCTCATGAGGACATCATGCGCTATCTTCAGTCTCAGTATGGCCCACTCGATCACACACCAGGACAAATCGCTGTCGGCTCAGTGAAGGTGTACGCTTGGCATGGCGTTCATACCGAGGTGACATTGCGGTTCGAGAGTAGGTTTGAACGAGGCATTATCTTTTTTGAAAGCCGCACACTCCCTGAAAAGCTGGTTGATGAGTCTAGCGCTACGGTCTTCTGACCATATATCCTCGAACGATATTACCACCCTCCTTCCAGATAACTTCTACGTATTGGGTTATATTACTGAATTGATTAGGAAAGGCCTCTTCATGAGGTTATGATAGTGGGACTTACCATGTACAGCCGAAAGCCTTATGTGCCGTTAGACAACCGCTATGCCGAACGTGTCGCTGTCACCTGTCGTGTTCGCTATGTCGGCGAAGTTCCGACCCAACCGCATCAAGGGGAAGGGCTTACAAAAAATATCTCCGTTTCCGGATGTCATGTTATCAGCGACCGCCCGGTCACGCGTGGCACATTATTGACGCTGACTGTCTCGCTTCCAGACGGATTACCACAACTGGTCATCAAATCTGCGCATGTGGTGTGGGTCTCCGGTTGCCAATTTTCCGTCCGATTCATGGACCTGAGTCAAGACCGTCGGAAGCGGCTGCAAGCCTTCATCTGGAAAAGCATCTCCCTCAAGACGGTGAGTGATCAGCGGACCCGATTCCGACTCATGTAGCTCCCTACCAACGCACCGTCAGATCCAGCAGCAAGCCGTAGGCCTGCAAGAGCACGCGAGAACTCTTTCATTCCCACACCTGTGTTCACAAACCCTCGATGACGAAAGCCCACTCGTTAAGCTCCGTATCCCCCTTCTGGCCAATGCCTGCCCCCTCCATTTGTAGGGAAGTAATACCGATATCCCGCGCTAGTCTTTTGTGTACACGAAACCGTTCGAAGCAGCATCACAATCGTGGAGGGAAAAACGATGAGACAGATGAAACACCTCAGACACTCAGCAGGTCAAAACTCCCACCCTTCAATAGAACGCCGGACAATACAGAGGACCGCCGTCTCCTTCGGGCTCATGTACTCGGGTTTCAACGGGGAAGACGTCTTGATCGGTGACGGTTCCGTTGTCGATTTATCCGCGGGCGGAGTCGGTATTCGTGGAAATTGTCCGGTACAGGTTGGAATGGACCTCACATTGTTCTTGTATGTGCCGGATGAGGAGGATCCATTATTCATCCTGGAGGCGACGGTAGCATGGACCACTGGAGCGTTGTTCGGCGTAGCTCTGAAAGAGCTGAACCTGTCCGAAGGGGATCGGATGCGGGCATTTCTCCATACCCAGTCTGTTGGCCAGGCATAGCAGGATTGTTGCCTCGGCTGGTCGTGCGATCATTTCAGAGGCCTTCGTTCCGTTTAACAAACTGCACGACCGGTCGTTCCACGCAGTGATCCTACCTTGCCTTTCCAGCGACCGGATGGTAGAGAGTGAGAAACGACTACGTGCCCCTCATGAACAGAATTAGGCAGACGACCCCTCATGACCAACAAGAGATAACAACATCAGCCCACCAACCCCGGGCCAGCGTGATCAACGCTTCTCCATCACTACTTGCTCTAAGTAGGCATCCGAGAACAACCACGGGACAAGCTGAAAAAACAGCCAGAGCCAGTATCCCCTGCGCTTTCAGTTGCCACACGATAACGTCGACTTACCCATGGATCACAGGAAAACGGACCCGGTCGCCGAGCATGTCTCTCTATTCCCTGACGCATTCGCTCGGCGATTGCGTTATTCATAATTACTACTCACTCACATGCCCCATCTCGTTCGCCATCCTTTTGTAGTCCTAGGAATCGCCCTTGTGGTGGCACTGATCGCCCTTCTAGTTGTACGTCTGAGCACAGGGGCCAAGACCGATACACACAAACCACGATTCGTCACCGTTGGCATTGTGTCTCCAATCAGACAAGATCTCGATGTTCGCTTGGCCTACACCGCCGATATCTCACCCAATCAGGTGGTGAATATTTTCTCACGTGTCGACGGCCACATTGTCAAATTGCACGTTGACAAAGGGGATTTTGTAAAGGCGAATCAGCTGCTCCTTGAGATCGATCACACGGACTATCAGCATGCGGTTAACCAAGCCAAAGCGAATCTTGCAGCGGCAAAAGCAAGAGTTGTCCAACAGGATGCAGTTGTGCGCAATGCCCAGCTCACTTTTGATCGGATGCAGACTCTCATCAGAGATCAGTTCGTTTCGCGCCAAGACCTCGATAATGCAGAGGTCAATTTTGACGCTGCGAGAGCGGCACAGGAATCGTTGCACGCACAAGTGAACCAAATGAACGTTGCCCTGGCTCAGGCAGAAGCCCATCTGGCCTATAGCTATATCCGAGCTCCCTTTGCCGGCTATATCGCGGAACGCAATCTCGATACGGGATCCTATGTCAGCAGTGCGACGGCCAGTACGTCGACGATGTCACGAGGTATCATGAGTGTGCATGACATCGATACGGTTCGTGTTCTGATCGAAGTGGTTGAGCGAGATATTCCGCTCGTGAGAATTGGGCAAACAGCTGAACTGCGAGCTGAAGCATACCCCGATCAGATATTTCATGGAACTGTGACCCGGATCGTCCAAGCCTTGAATCGTGCAACACGCACCATGACCGTTGAAGTCGATTTACCCAATACAGATCGCCGATTAAAAGGAGGAATGTTCGCTCGCGTCGAAGTGATGGTCGGCACACATCATCAGGCTCTGCAAATCCCTATCGACGCGGTCAGTCGTCTGGAAAATTCACAGTATGTGTTCGTTGTCGAAGGAGGACAAGCGAGAAGGGTGGACATCGAAATCGGTGTCCGGCAAGGAAACCAGATTGAGATCACCAAAGGCCTGGCAGGAAATGAAGAAGTCATTGTCTCCGGTAAAGACTTAGTGCACGATGGGACGCCCGTCCAAACCCGACTTCTTTCACCAGCTCTACATTCCGATCCAGAGAGTAAAGAATGAGGCCTGCACCTCTCCCACCCGGACGCAGTCCTTGCAGGGATTCAAGCTCCGCATCCAACTGCCTTTCTATAATGTCTGAGACATGTGGCTGACTCTACTCGCATTACGCAATCGCATCGGCATTTTGATGCTGTCGTTAGCATTCGTGGTATTGGGCATCACGTCGCTTCAAAGACTGCCGGTTGACCTCTTCCCACAAATCCAGGTTCCAGTGGCATTCGTGGGTGTCATTTATAAGGGGGCTCCTCCGCTCGACATTGAGCAGAGTGTCGTGTACCCGATCGAGAAGGCCGTCAGTTCTGCCTCGAATGTGGAACATGTCGAGTCGTTCAGTAAGCAAGGACTCGGAGCAGTGCAGATCTGGTTCAACTGGGGGGCCAACCTCGATGTCGGGCAAATGGAGGTCATGCAGCGTATCACACAGATTCTGAACAGCCTCCCTCCAGGCATTCTGCAACCGTTCATCGTCAAATTCGATGTCTCCAACATTCCGGTTTCGATGGTCTCGGTTTCGAGCGACGAGCTGGATGAGCGCGCACTCTATGATCTTGCGTACAACACGATCGCTCCGCAGATCGAACAAATCGCTGACGTAGCCGCCGCGACCGTGGAAGGGGGAAAAATCCGCCAAATCAACATCAACCTCGATCCGGCGCTCCTCAGCGCCCGTGGGCTTTCGATCCTTGACGTCGTCAAATCGGTCAAAGCATCCAACTTGATCTTACCTTCCGGCGATATCAAAGCCGGCAACCTTGACTACAACGTGTTTACGAACAACCAGTTCCGTACTGTGGAGCCGATACAGGACGTCATCGTGAAGGTGAATCAGCAGGGCAACGCGGTCCGTGTGCGAGACGTGGGAACAGTGACGGACTCCTCGGACATTCAAACCAATATCGTCCATACCGACGGAGCCAGATCCGTGTTTCTTCGTGTCAATAAACAACCACTCGCTAACACAGTCGCCGTCGTCGACGCTCTCCGCGCCGCTCTGCCGCAGATGTTCGGCATCCCCGATGGGGTGAACCTTGGCATATCGTTCGACCAGTCTCTCTACATTCGTCAATCCATCCGCAATCTGGTCGAACAGGCCTTCCATGGCTCATTGCTGGCCGCGGCGGTGATTCTCATCTTTCTACGGAACTTGACCAGCACCCTGATCATTTCCGTGGCCATCCCACTGTCCATGCTGGTGACGTTTGTGGTGCTGTACTTCACCGATCAGACGCTCAATGTATTCACTCTCGGGGGGCTTGCGCTGGGCATCGGCCGACTTGTGGATGATTCAATCGTTGAACTGGAAAACATTCAACGCCATATCAACACAAATTCCAACAGATGGGGCGGCATTCTCGATGCTGCCCGCGAAGTAGCCATGCCGATATTTGCCTCGACCGTCACGACGGTGGTCGTCTTCCTTCCGATGTTCTTCATCGTCGGCATCGCGCGCCTGTTATTGATTCCGCTGACCGTCACGATCGCCATCGCACTCTTCACGTCATTTTTCGTTTCCCGCACGGTAACCCCGGCACTCTGTTACAAATTCCTGAGGCCAGAACAAGAAGCACAACGTGCGTTGCCGAGCTGGCTGCGGGTTATGATGGAGTGGAGTCGGAGCCGCTATGAATCGCTGGATCGAAATTATGAACAGTCCCTGCAGTGGGTCCTGGCACATCGCAAGATTCTCATCTGTACCGTGCTCTTGATTTTCTTTGGCTCGCTCATGCTCGTTCCTTTGATCGGAACCGAGTTCCTGCCGGTTTCCGATGAGAGTCAGTTTCGGATCGTGCTGCGAGCGCCAGTCGGCCAACGAGTCGAAAAGACCGAACAGCAGGTTTCCGAAGTCGAACGAGTCCTGCGTGCCAATATTCCGACGACTGAACTGGTGACCATCGTCTCGAGTACCGGCGTGCTGTCCCAAGGCCGTTCCTCTCTGTTCAACCCCAACACCGGTCCTCACACTTCGTCGATTCAAGTGTACCTCGTCGAACCGGCTAAGCGGACGCGGACTCAGGTCGAGATCATGAATGATGTACGCCCCAAGGTTACCAAACTATTCCCTGGAGTCTCGATGTATTTCGATCCCGGAGGGCTGGTGAAGCGTGTCACAAGCTTCGGCTCACAAAAGGCCGTCGACGTGGAAATTTACGGACATGACTTCGAAAAGGCGAGAGAGGTTATTACCCAAGTCAAAGAGATCATGGAGCAAACTCCCGGACTAGCTGACATTGAACCGAGCCGGGAGGAAAATTATCCGGAAGTCAACGTGACCGTGGATCGAGAGAAAGCTGCCTTACTCGGCATCACGGAAACCGATGTGGCAAATGCCGTTCTCTTTTCATTAAACGGGAACGGACAAACCGACCCAATTATTTACACCGATCCTCAAAGCGGAAACGAATACTTCATCAGCGCGTGGCTAGCTGAGGAGCATCGAAAGAATCTCACTGATCTGGAGAATATTCTCCTCACCACCAAAACCGGGGAGCCAGTCCTCCTCAAGAATGTGGCATCGCTCAAGTTGAATGCGGGACCGGTGAAAGTAGATCGCAAGCACTTTGAACGCGTGATCCATATCACGGCCAATCCTATCAATCGTGCCTTGGGCGATATCGCGAAGGATCTTGAGTCGGCATTCGCCAAACTCCAGCTCCCTGCAGGATTCAGCATCAAATTGGCCGGGCAGATCCAACAGCAACGGGAAACCTTTGAAGGCTTGCAGTTTGCCATCGTGCTCGCGCTCATGTTGGTCTACATGGTGATGGCGGCTCAGTTTAAGTCACTCATCGACCCATTTATCATTATGTTTGCAGTCCCGATGGGATTTCCTGGAGTTATCTTGATTCTTTTCTTGACGGATACGACACTGTCTACTTCATCCATGATGGGTATTATCATGATGTTTGGGATCGTCGTCTCAAACGGGGTGCTGCTGGTTGACTACACCAACGTGCTTCGTCGGAGAGGCGAACCACTTCACCGCGCCGTCATGACGGGTGCGCAAACCAGGCTGCGACCAATCCTCATGACCTCGCTCGCCACCGTCTTTGGACTTCTTCCCATGGCGATCGGACTCGGAACCGGAGCTGAAACCAACGCACCCTTGGCACGCGCAGTCGTTGGAGGGTTGAGTGCCTCCACTCTCCTCACGCTGTTTCTCGTCCCAACGATGTACGTAATCTTGGAAGAGCGGTTTCCGCGGAGATTCGAGGTAGCGCCTAACGAGCAGGAATCCTGCGTTACCTGAGACAACTCCTGATCACAAGTAGCGCGGTTAAGGTTCCACAATGTTAGGGAACAAGGACTTCAGCTGCATGGCCAACCCAATGTCTCCCGAGATCTGTAGGCGCCCGGACATGGCCATAGTCATACTGCTCAGCTGTCCATTCAGGATCCGAATACAATCTTCTCCCGCCATTGACAGTGTCACGTGCGGATCGTCGTGGACTCCATCCTTCACCACGCAGGTGCCGTTCTGAACCAGCAGTTGATATTGCCCGCCTTGAGTCCCTTGGAGATTAAACTGATACACGGCATCAACATCTTCGGCTGCATCTTTATCCAATTTTCCAGGGAGGGCGTCGAGCACCTCTCGGATAGTTTTCGCCTTCATGAATTACCACACTCCCTTCGGGGTGACACAAAACCTCGGGGGCGGCTCAATTCCGCCCCCGAGACGATTTCTCTACAGTTGAAATGGGTTAGTACCGGAGCGTGGCTGTTGCGACACTACGCCGGGCGCCGAAGAACTCCTTCGAAAAGGACTCGACGACCGCCGGATCATAGCCTTTGCAGCTAAAAATGTCGAGGTAGGCGTAATTCGTGTCGTTGGCAAAATGCCCGCTGATCAATGAGGTGGAAATCAACTGCACCATCGAGTAGCCGGCAACACGACCTTCGCCAAAATTCACGACCTGACACTCGCCGAAACGCTTCATCCCGATGAGTTCGCACAACTCAACGACGTAGCGCTTGATATAGTCTGCATCACGGATGAGATCGGGGTTACAGTCGTGGAGATCGACTGCAGTACAGAGTCCCCATGCCTTGCCGCTACCCACCATGTCCTGAACGGGTCGGGCTGCAGCCGCAGGGGCGTTGGATGGTAAGATTGTGGACTCAGAACTCGGCGAGGTGCTCATAAGAGGTCGCTACCTTTCTGTGAGTGGGTTAGGCACGTCGACTGACCGTTGCGTGAACTATACCATGTTTTTTCGGCTGGGTACGTAATGACAAGGAATATTTCAACCCCAGATCGGGGGTTATCCGCAATCAGTTGACAAGGTGACTTGGCTCAGGAAGAATGGGCTCATATGACGACTCTCCCACAAACGCCCCGAACCGAACTCCCCGATCGCCTCTGTACCTGGTGCAAGGTGCTGATGAAGAAGCGGCTGGTCGGAGGCAATCGATTCATCCACTACACGTGCCCGAAATGCATTTTTCAGCACACCAGTCGGCTCGCGCCAAGAGTCTAAGCTATTGATTTATAAAATGCTCGTATGGTTCTTGCCTTGGCGATTACTGCCCGCTAGGAGGAAACCTTCCACGTCCACGCACTCGACACGGCTTCTCTCCGACGCATTCCCGTTCAGCCTTTAGGGATTCGCGTGGAGGACACAACGTCTCCGAGAGGCCATGGCTCCATGGGATATCAAGCCTTTGATAAAACCAGACAACCCTAGCCATTCTCCATGCCACGCAGGAGTCCAACGGAAGGATCCTCAACCATGAAAGATCACTAGGAAGGATTATCCCCGAGAAAAGCTGTTCTGGACGTGATCGTCAAGAATACGGATCAATCGTTCGCGGTCCTCAGCACTGATCGACATGATCCGCGCCCCCAATTTCGGAGCGCGCACATAGACGACCTCTAACTCACAGGTTAAGGTTTTCCCACCAGCAAGCTCAATGAGGAGCTGCAACACCTCGCCTTTCTTGACGAATAGGCGGCTCTCGAGCCGAACTCCGGACTCGCTCACATCGATGACCTTACAGGCTGCCGAAAGCTCCCCACGTTGTAGTCGACCGGGATGGCTCATATCGACACGCGAGTGTTTCCGTTTAAACCCCATGATCGAGCCTCCTGTGGCAGGAATCATAACAGGAGGAGAGACTGTGCCAAAGATATTTGGAGAAATCGCTAGAGTTTCCTGCCCACGAGAGCCCGCAGGTCTTCCATTCGCCGCCGATTGACACCAAGGTCGCTGTAGCCCGTGCGGGAAGCGGAGCGGAAGTGGAGGGTCTTCGTGTCGTCGTCGAAGAGAAATTCAACATCGTCAACGAATCGGAGCAGCAGGGATGTGAACTCATAATGAAGGTAGGACTCGTCTTCCTGAATAAGTTTGGTCCGAGAGAGTGAATTAATGACGGCCTTCAACGCCTCCTTCGCCTCAGCCCTAGGCTTCTTGTAGCGAAACGGCGCGATCGCGTGGCCTTCGTCAGTCGCCTGCGTCGACACACAGTTGGGGCTATCAGGGCAGGGAGAGAGGATCCGTTCACTCATGGAAATGTCACTTTACATCCTTCCATAAGGGCTCGCAACCGGATGCCTTCCCTCCGACCCCCTCTCTATGACGGTTCCGAGATCGGTGCCCAAACGGCCTAATAGGTCACCGTCGCCAACCTCGGCTGCGCTTCCGTTTGGCTCACGACGGTCACCTCGACCCGTCCAATAACACGCCCATCTTCGGTCTCAATATCAACACGCCAGTCGCCCAGATCAAGGCGCTGTTTGAGGCTGTAGGCTCGATATCCACCCTCGCGCCCTCCTGAAATCCGGATGGGAATCCGGTCGGCATGCATGAACGGCTTCGTGTCATTGGACCGATAGTGCCAGTGGTGATAGATCGTCGTGTTGAGATCAACCGGAGCGAAGACTGCCGTAAAGCAATAGACCGGTTCATCCGTCGGGAAAGTTGTTTCGGCACGTTTCCAAAATTGATACCACTGTTTCTCAAAGACCAACTCGAACCGATCGCCCGTCCGCTTGATCTCATGATAGATCCCGCCATGCTTGAGCGACAGCGGCACCGGCGGAATCCAATTCATGAAGTAGAATCCGACCAGCATCGCGATGAGCACGATAGCGGGAGCCATCTCCTTGGTTGGTGGTCCTGCTGACTGATCCGTATTATTGCGATAGACCAGTTGAACAAGATACAGCGTCACGCCCAGACTCAAAAGAGCGCCGAGCAAGAAGATTATCGCATTCATGAACCCGGTGATGACCGGGACAAAGAAGGTAAAAAACGCGAAGCTCACGACCGCGTAGAGACTGACCAATATTCGAAGATTAGACAATCGATCGCGCAAGAACTCGTTGGCCACAAGGAGCGCGATGAGCAGGGCAAAGAAGATCGCCGTCGTGGTGAATGTCGCGCTTTGGGAATAGAAAATTGCGTATGCGCTGAAGAGGCCGCCGAGGAGGAATTGACTGGCCATCGGATAGTAGGGACGACTTTCCCAGACCCATCGCGTAAACTTGGAGCCTGAAAGGAGAGCTTCGCGCTCAGGCGGAGAGTCATTCCCCATCCGCCCCGTCAAGACGATCAGGCCACCCAAGAGTATGAGGTATAGGAGCAGAACCAGATTATCCAGAAGGCGATCGATTCGCGACAGCGTCACGGTGTCGTAGCTCACCCCGCAGAGAAAGAACACCGCCGGCATAAACGGCTTCGAGAGTACGGACTGAAGCTTCGTGAAGGGGCTCACCCCTCCACTCTGCGAAATCCCGTTCGATTGTTCAATGAAAACACTGAATCGTGCGGGAGCTTGCGCTACTTTGGGAACTGGATCCTGAGGGGGCTCACCCGGCATTCCCGTCACACAAACGCAGGGAGCGGCGCATACACGACCGGGTGACCGATAAGTCGTTCCAGCCACAGCGCCATGGCATCTTCTGGAAGCGGAGCTTGATTCAGGCGCGCTTCGATCTTGAACTGCCCGTTGGCACCAACAATCCCGATGATCGCCGACGCATCATCGCGCTCAGGCAATAGGGTATGGGTCTGAAATTCGCAGAGCGTGGCATAGAGGATACCATCGGGCTGGATCGCGGTCAGGATCTCAGGGAGATCGTCAAGTGGACAATGGACCGAACATCGATAGGCGAATCGTGCAGCTGGTTCAATCGCCTGGAATTCTGCCAGTGCTGCTTCGGAAAACCCTGTGAGATAGGCCCGCACTCCTGCCGGCTCTGGGGTGAACGTCTCCGCCAACTTGCTGGCCGGCACGAGAAACTCGAACGCATCCGTGGTGTTATATTCGAACTGGCAGGGACCAAACGCGTCTGGCCACGAGCAAAAGAAGGGCACGGACGCATCGGACGATCGTAAGACTACCGCCTTCTTCTCCACATGAGTTTCAATGGGCAGATCCAAAACGGTAATGGCTTCAAGAAATGCCGCTCGACGCTCATCCAGCCAGTGCGTCCGTTCATCGTCGCCGCGCATTTCCCCAGGCGTGATCACCGCATGGGTCTGAAGCCGAATCCGGATGAAGGCGTGAGCATGCCGAAACCCGATCCAGAACATGGCACGTTGTTCATGAAACCGCAGCACTTCTCGAATCCGCCATGGGTGACTGATGGAGCAGTAGGTTCCGACATCCTGGTGGTGTTGATAGACCGTATGGTAGGCACCCGAGAGGAGAAAGAAATCACCCCGCCATCGTTCACGGATATGGACGAGCGTGACATCTTCTGTCGCCCATGGATCAAGCTGATCGAACTCGTCCGGAGCGCCGACTGTCCATTCTTCAACGTAGCAGATCACGTCTTGGGCAGGGACAGCCGGTTTCAGCCCGAGCGCCGCAAGGCGATCACCTACCGCAAGAGCCTGATCAAAGCTCAGTGGCGTCGTCGTTTCCCACCGCCGCTCTCGCACGAATCATTTCCTTTACAGCGGCTACCCCACCAATTCACTGCTCCGGAACTGAGCGCAGAGCCTTGTCTTCGATTGTGGTATCATTGATCAGCCTCTCAATCCCATCTTTGAGCGTCACGGACAGCTGTTCCTGCACATCGTCCTCGCTAAACCAAAAGACGGTCCGGCTGCGGCCTCCCTCAATGTTACGAATCGTGGTGCTTTGGTCAACCTGGTTCTTCGCTACCACCTTAAATCGACTCTTCGTGTCGATCACAGTGGAAAGGACTCGGCTCTTCGCACTTGCGGAAAAATCCACCACCTGACCACTGATGACGATATCCGCGTCCGGTACAGACCCCGGGGAAGCGACACGCACATCCCAGACTCGATCCTGCCACCCACGAGTTCGCAGCCGATCGGCAATCCGCTGGGTAATCACGCTGGCCAGCCGATCACCAGGCACATTGAAATACGTGGTACCTCCCCAGAGGTGCGTGCGCAGACCTATGCGGCTCTTATCCGCCCGTCGATCGTCAAACGGTTCAACGACGATCTTGACCGGCTGGATGTCGGTCACCTGCACCATCGGTGGCTTTTCACGTAAGTCCAGTGCGCGGACCGTTCCAGTTCCTCGACAACCGGCCACCATGGTCACCACCACGATAGCGCAACCTAGAATCCCCAAAGGCGATGGCTTCACGGGCTCCTCCCTGTCAAAGGTCAACGATCAAGGGTGCTTAGTCTACCCAAGTTACGGTTCGGAGACAATCGCCATGGAACACTTACGGGGTCACGATCGGAAGCATTGACCGGAAGGTACCACAAGCCACCTGGGCCAACTGACCGGCTTGAATCCCCGGATCGTTAAATGGCACACAACGCACCACTTTCATAAAAGATCGTTCCGCCAGAACCGCCGCGATCTGAGCCTTGCGGTCATGGGTAATCGGCAACGTATAGCCCTCACCACGATTCCACTCCCACAACGACGGTGCCAACGACAATTCCAGGGCATGTCCCGCGACTTGGTGGAATCTACCAAGAAACTGTCGCTTGTATTGTGAAATGCCAACTCCATCCAACAGCAGGGCGCAGGTGACATGATGCCCCCACCAGACAAGCGTGCGAAATGTAAATTTGTCGCCGCCGACGAAGTGTTTGGGATAATCCAGATATTGATAGGGACAGTCCCCCAGGTGCTCGCCTTTGACCAGTTGATGGAGCGTTAAATCGAAGCCCGGAGGGGCAGCGAGCGAGAGGCCTGTGAGGTCCTGCTTCAAGGCATGATGCGCTGCTTCAAGCTGGGCTCGTATTTTTGTCGAGATCACAGCCTTTTTCCGAAAGAGCTGTGCATCGGCCAACAGTGCAGTTTCATCATCGGTGAACAGCATTGGATGGGATATCGTCAGAGAGATGCGAAGGGGTGATACCTTCTTCCCTCAGCTCCTGGCTATTTCTGTCTGGTTTCGAACGTCTCAACCGCCAAGTCGTACAGCCGTCGGCAGTCGGCGCAGCGAAGCCGCACCAGATCCTGAAAGACATCCATCTCCCGCAGTGAAAGCGCAGCCGGATGCGATGAGACGCAGGCCTTGAGGCATTCTTCCCCTGGCGGCTCGTCTCGCACCTTGTGTCCTCCGGATGCTCCTGTCTCTGAAGGTCCGCTCGACACGATAGTTGTCGTTATGAGGTAATGGACCGACTTGCATGAGCTGCAGGAAAGCACCACGCTCTGCTCATCGGTCATTCGCTTGATGGTCACACACAGTGGATGTACCGACCAGCACTGCTGAAGAAAGGCTCCGCTGCGAATGACCTGCGCCATGATCAACCTAAAGAAGGGTCTCGCAATCAACGCTATCCTCAGCAACAGCTCGTTGATCACCGATTGGTCTCGTGGAAGAAATCAGCTTCGCTAGATCCAGGCACAGAGACCTGAACGTCGAGCGAGGAGTCAGGACACGGCAGTCACGGGTGGCTCACTATTCGCCGAGGGAGACGAAACGACACCTTCTTGGACTGAGCGACAGGCCTTGCAGACCCGCGGCCGTGCTTTTAAGAAGGAGACCTTTCCACTCGCAAGACAACTATAGTGCACGAACTCGTCACAGACGGTACATCGGGACCAACCACCCCGCAACATTGTCTTGTCCCGATAGAGATCTTCTCGGCACACTCGACAGAGACGGGGTTCAATCCCGAGCAGCATCGGTTCCCATTCACCACCGGCTTTTCTGATACTCATAGCGGGGGGAGTATAGCGGGACAACCAGCTGAAAAACAAGGAGAGGGAGACGCTACTCGACTCTACGCTGTGGAGCTCACGATCAAGAGTTTCGCACTAGTTATACGTGAGTATGGCAAAGCAATAGAACTGGAGACACAAGGACTCGCTCACGCCTCCGGTTTGACTCGTCTCCGATCCTTTGCTACTCTCCGCGCGGATCGCCAGGGCCTCAGTAGAAAAGACTATCTATATGGACATTGCCGAATATCTTGAACGGAAACGCATCGAGGTTGATCGCTTTCTTGACCTCGCAACCCCGCCAGGCGCTCTACCGCCGACGACGCTGCATGAGAGCCTGCGCTATAGCCTCATGGCTGGTGGGAAGCGGGTTCGTCCGATTCTGACTATTGCAGCGGCGGAAGCTCTTGGTCAGACGCCTCCCGGCCTCATGGCGGTCGCCTGCTCGCTGGAACTCATCCATACCTACTCTCTCATTCACGACGATCTGCCGTCGATGGACAACGATGACTTTCGCCGTGGAAAACCCACAAACCATAAAGTCTATGGCGAAGCCATGGCGATTCTCGCGGGGGATGCCCTCTTGACGATGGCCTTCGATCTCATCAGCAGGCCGGATCTGATGAAGGGCTGCGATCCTGTCCGGCAAGTCCGTATCATTCAAGAATTGGCCGTTGGCTCCGGCAACATCGGAATGGTGGGCGGCCAGGTCTTCGACATCCAAGCCGAAAACCAGGACATTGACCTCCCGACTCTTCAGAACATTCATAAGCATAAGACCGGCATGCTCATTCGCGCCGCCGTGCGCATGGGCGCGATTGCCGCCGGAGCCAGCGATCGTCAACTTGACGACATGACCGGCTATGCCGAAGACATCGGGTTGGCGTTTCAGATTGCCGATGACGTGCTGAACGTGACGGGAACACGGGAAGAGCTTGGCAAGAACCCCAACACTGACGCTGAGCGTGGGAAGAAGACCTACCCGACGTTCTACGGCGTCGACGGAGCCAAACAATTGGCTGATGACTGTGTGACCCGTGCGATCAACCGTCTCGCGTCCTTTGGCCCCTCTGCTGATCCCTTGCGCGCCATCGCACGGTATATCACCAGCCGAAAGAATTGACGTCGTTCGTGAAGCGCATCTCGTGAAACGTCAATCCATGCAATCGACCAACCATCCATACTGCACACGTTTCACGTTTGCGTCATGAAAGTCCTCGTCACCGGAGCAACGGGATTTGTCGGCGCCGCGGTGGTACGCGCACTGCTCAACAGCGGGGTGAACGTCCGTGTGATCGCCCGTCAAGGAAGCGATCCGAGTAATCTCCGGTCGGTACAGGTCGAACAGGTGCTCGGCGATCTCCGCGATAAAACCTCGCTGCGCGAGGCGCTCACAGGTTGCCGTCACCTCTACCATGTGGCCGCACACTATGCGTTGTGGGCTCGAGACCCATCGATCTTTTACGACATCAATGTGGTCGGCACCAGAAATCTATTGGAGGCCGCGCGTGAGGTCGGAATCGAACGCACGGTCTATTGCAGTACCATCGGCGCAATCGGTTTGCCTCCTGGCGGAGGGCTCGGAACCGAGGAGACACCGGTGTCCCTAGAACAAATGGCCGGCCACTATAAACGCTCGAAGTATCTCGCCGAACAGGAAGTGCATAAGCTCGCCAAGGAGGGGTTGCCCGTCGTCATCGTCAACCCGAGCGCGCCGGTCGGCGAGCGTGACGTGAAACCGACTCCGACGGGTCAAATTATCCTGGATTTCATGAAAGGCCGAATGCCGGCGTACATTGAAACCGGCATGAACATCATCGATGTGGATGACGTGGCCACCGGCCATCTGCTCGCAATGGAGAAAGGCCGCCAGGGTGAGCGCTATATTCTTGGCTCCACAAATCTCTTGCTTCGTGAGGTATTTGAGATCTTGAGCAAGTTGACCGGCGTGAAAGCCCCGGCTCTAAAATTACCGAGAGGCGCCGTCCTCCCGCTCGCCTATCTCAATCACTGGTTCGCCAACCTGACCGGGCTACCCCCGCGCATTCCACTCGAAGGGGTAAAGATGGCCAAGTACAAGATGCACTACGATTGCAGCAAGGCTGTTCGAGAACTCGGCCTTCCGCAGAATCCACCAGAGATCGCACTCGAGAAGGCGGTACGGTGGTTCAAGTCTCACGGGTACGCGTAACGGTGACTGCCTAGACCCTGTTCATGGAAGCTGTCACTCTTTTTTTCAAGACGATCGCCCTCCGACCGTATGTCTTTGTTTTTCTTGCCGCGTTCCTTTTCTCCGCCATCAAGCTGATCGGCTGGCCCAGAACATGGCGGTTCTGGATCATCACCTGGATCACGGCATTCATCTGCGAGTTCTCCTCCACGAGAACCGGCATCCCTTTCGGCTGGTACTTTTATAATGGTTCGACCGTCGGCCAAGAACTCTATGTTTTTGACGTGCCGTTTATGGATTCACTCTCGTTCAGCTTTCTGCTCTTCGCCGCCTACACTGTGGCCCTCGGACTGCTCCTACCAGCTGACGCATCTCCGCAGAGCATCAAGACTTTTCTAACGCCTCTACGGTTCGACCTGAATCCTCGAACCAGCTGGTCAGTCTATGGGCTGACTGCATTTCTCTTTGCCTTCATCGATATGGTGATCGATCCAGTAGCGTTACGCGGCGACCGGTGGTTCTTGGGCAAGATCTACTATTATCCCGACCCAGGCTGGCATTTCGGGGTCCCGATGGCCAACTATGTCGGCTGGGCCGTGGTCGGGCTGATTGCCCTTGCCCTGTATTTCTTGATTGATCGTCGACTTGCCCCCCTCTCACTTGCACAACCGATCACACCACGGCTTCTGCTCGGCATCGGACTCTACTACGGAGTATTGGCCTTTAACCTCGCGATGACCTTCTGGATCGATGAATGGTTCATGGCAGTATGTGGCCTGCTGATGCACCTCCCCTTGATCGTCTTCCTCATCATTCGCCTCATCGGTCCTCCACGGTGCTACCCGTCCACCTGAGGGAGTGGTATTCGCCAGGAAGAATTTGTATAGTGGAGTGTGGGGGCTGTCTTGCTCACAGGAATGCGCTCCACTTCGAATTGCCGCAACGATGAGGGCACTCCACTTTACCGGATTGGTGATGTTTCTGAGCGTCGATCGGCTGACAAGATCCAGTATTGGATTGCTGGTGCTCATGGGCTCCTTTATCGCTGAGCCGACCCGCGCAGCGGACGTCGTGCACGTACTCGGTACCGTGACGGCTATCGACTCCACTCATGTAGAAGTCAAAACGGCTAAAGGACAGATCGTCTCGGTGTTGCTGAATACGCAAGTCCAATTCAAGAATAAGCTCAACGCCAAGTCGGCCGTCCCGCCAGAGGTTGGTGATCGAGTCATTATTGAAGCGACAAAAGAGAAGCAGAAGGTGACGGCAACAATCGTCCACTATTCACCGATGAGAAACCCTTCTATCCCTCGGTAGCCGATGCCTGGCATTCGTTTTTCTCGCGCAGCTCACGAATCACCATTCCATGGTGGAATGCGTCATGCACTCATACGCGTACTCATCACCGGCATTGCGGTATTCCTGGCAATCGCGATGGTTCCAGGGTTGGAAGCGGACAGCCTCACGGCCGGTGTGGCGGCAGTCTTGGTCCTGACCTTCTTGAACGTGATCCTTCGTCCAGTGCTCTTTCTTCTCACCCTGCCATTGATCGTCTTTACCCTTGGACTCTTTCTCCTGGTTTTGAATGCACTGTTATTGGAGTTCACGGCGTTTCTGGTCAAAGGGTTCACGGTCTCTGGATTCTGGTCGGCTGTCGGAGGTGCCTTGGTTATCAGTCTGGTGACGACCGTCCTCAACAGTTGGACCGTCGACCGCCACGTCCATCTAGAAGTCCAGGAGGAACAGCGCCGCCCTCCCAAGATCATCAATCCTGATTGATGACTATCAGTACTCTGTTTCCTGGTTCCGCCACACTCTTCGAAAAGGGAAGACGATGAAGACAGCACGCATTCGCCGGCACCCCTAACCGATTACCGCACGCTTTTCTACGTAGGCTCATTCCTTCACTTTCTACACTTTCCTGCGGTGGTGTTCTCCTTACTCGGATGCGCCGCCTACATGTGGCAACATTGAACACGCTTTACACTGTGGGAAGCGCCGACTTTTGTCTACTAAGACAATCTCCTGCCACGCGATGGTATGGCCTTTGCTCCTACGAGTCAGCGCGTTCACCATCATACGGAGGATTACATGGAGCCGACGCTGCCGGGTAGACAGTCGCGAAGAAGTGGCCACGTACGTTCTTGCTCATCATCCCGATCATTCCCCTTAGTCCTTATTCTAGGCGCGATGATATTGGGCATGTCCGATGTTGGGATCTGTGCGTCGCTGCAGTCCGAAACCCCGCTCCTTATTGAAGCCCCAAGCGAGATTCCGCCTGCTATTGCCCAAGCCTTTCCGTCACCTCAGATGGCGAAGCGATGGGTACGAAAGCATCGAACCATGACCCTCAACCCGGCAGCGCTTGATGCCCTGCACGCCTCTCGCAAAGAAAATAAGGCCACCGTCACACTGGACCTCTTCGATATCGGGGCTCGCACGCTCGAGATCGACGAGCCGCAGATTCATCAGAACAAGGCTAAGGTGTGGCGTGGACGACTGCGAGGTGACCAGAACAGCGATGTGACCTTAGCTGTGCGCGGCAAGAAAATGACTGGGACGATCGTCTCAGGCGACCGACTCTACAAAATCGAACCGACTGAAGATAACCGTCATCGCCTCGTTGAAATTGACGATGATGCCATGCGTCCGGACCATCATCCACTCGTGGTGCCCGACGATGGAACTCCGGCAGAGCCACCGGCTCCGGAACCTGAGCTCCGGCAGCCCGATGCCGGTGTCGCCACTGCGACTGACAGCGTACCCACGGCTGCAGCGACTACCACGAACACCATCGTTGATCTGCTCGTCGTCTACACATCTACGGCGCGCGCGAAGCAGGGCGGTCAGGCCGCCATGAACGCGTTGATCGCGCTCGGCGTTGATCTGGCCAATCAATCCTATGGCAATAGCGGGATCGCCATGCGACTCCGGCTGGTCCGGGCTGCCGAAGTCGCATATTCGGAAACGGGCAACATCAGCACGGATCTCTCGCGTTTACAGAGAACAAGTGATGGATTCATGGATTCTGTGCATCAACTACGCAATCAATATAAGGCCGATCTGGTCGCATTGATCGTAGATAACGGCGGCGCATATTGCGGCATTGCCTATGTCATGGCGAATGGACCAAGGGCCAGCTTCGCCAATTACGCCTTCAGCGTGACAGACCGTGACTGTGTGGCGAACAACACGCTCACCCATGAATTGGGTCATAACATGGGGAACGCGCACGACCGCGCAAGCGGCGGTACCGGGGTCTTTGCGTACTCCTATGGGTATCGGGACACGGTCGCCAAATTTCGGACCATCATGGCGTACCCCTGCCCCACGGTGTCCTGCCCTCGCGTCAAGTATTTCTCGAACCCAAAGATTTCGATCAACGGCCGGCCTGCCGGGATCGATCATCGAATCAATCCCACAAACTCAGCGGACAATGCCCGCTCTATGAATGAGGTCCGTAATGTCGTTGCGGCATGGCGCACGGGTACCACAACCTCCCCCGCCACCTCCACTGATCCGTTGAGAAACTCTCGCTCGAATTCACGAGGAGATACTCTCGATGATGTTGACGAATCGGATGACGATGTAGACAACGATGCTCTCGATGAGGCTCGTACAGATTCCCATAGAAAATCGCGTGGAGCGGTTCGTACACCGTTCCCCTGAGCCGCAGCATGCCGGGAGAGCTGTAACCAGGTTCTCCCGGTCACACTCGCGCGGAATCGCCGCATTCGATATGGTACAGTAACTGAACATGCAGCGCTTCATGGAGAGCCGTTGTGCTTCACCAATTTCGATATCTTCCGCTCATTATTGTGGTGCTGAGTGGCATGGTGTTCGCGGGCGAGCTGAGCCGGATTACCAAGGCTGAGGAGCCTTTAGCACCAAAGAGCTTGTGGCAAACCGTCGTCACGCCTCCTTCTAATCAACGGCCGGTGCCGCGAAAACCGTGGATGATTCGCGATCGAGAGGTTGAGCTTAACCTTCCGCTCCTTCAACGTCTCAAAGACGCGGCTTCCAGACCCCTTCCTAGAATCAGCGTGGAACTGTTCGACAAGGCCAACCCTGAGCTTGAGGTGTCCTCCCCGGTTTCCCACATCAATGATACGAGTATCGTCCGCGGGAGCTTCAAACCTCCCGTCGAAGGCGACTTCACCTTTGTGATCACTGGAAATCTCTTGATTGGAACCATCCAAATCGGCAACCGAATCTACAAGACCGACCACATCGGGAACGGCAGACTACGGCTGGTCGAGCTGGATCCGGACAAAATGCCGAGGGATTGATGCAGCTGGTCACCGGAGTAGCTATTCATGAGCGATCCGGCTACAATGCACATCTGTATTGGAACCTATGACCACCTCGGCTGCTCAAACTAAACCATCGCCTGAGACGCTGCTTCAACGGACGTTGAATGCCGTGCTGAACGACATCGGGTCCGATTCAGTCCTGGCGGCAATCTTCCATCAAGAGAACGGCCCCCTTATCGAGCATGCGTCCCGCGGCTTCACCCCAAGGGACGTTCAAGCGGTACTTCGCACCCTGTCAAACCATCGAGCTGCTGTTTTAGCAACACCCGGGCAAGATCAAGAAGGTGGACGCACAATTCGCTTACGGTTGATTACTCCGGGAGCAAAGTCACTGCTCACTGTTCCGCTTCGTCACCTCAATCGTGTGTACGGTTGCCTGGTCATTGGACGAAAGGAAGGTGCGGCCTTCTCAAAGAAAGAGAAGGCCCAGCTCGAGCAAATGTGCGATGGCATGACCAAGGCCTTAGACCGCGAAGGGCTTTTTAATACGAATGTGGTGTTGAGCCGCTCGTACGTCTCTCAGGAACCAAGCGCTCAACAGCCCGCCGGTGCGGAACTCTATCCACCGGTCACAAAACATTCCTCACCAGAACTCCAGGGTAAGGTCGAAGCGGTCTTGGCCGAGGCTTACCAATTAGTGGCCTATGATCGAGCCTGGGCCTGCTTCTACGATCCGCTCGCTGGAAATGTCGAAGTATTGGGCCTCGTCGGTGACCTGAAAGGGGACCAGAAAGACGCGAAGAAGGAACTAAAGCCCGGGCAGCGGCTTACGCTGGATAGTTCAGCCGCAGGCTGGGCGGTGCGCCATCGCAAGCCACGCGTGGATCACGATCTGGCTAGCACGCAAGGTCGTTTTGTTGACCATAAACACCTCTTCAAAGACCGCTTTCAGTCCTCACTCGTCATTCCCTTCTTCGTCAAGGGTCAAGTCGGAGGGACGATTACGCTGGGAGCGAAGGATGCAGACCGTTATCAGACCACCGATGCTCGCACCCTAGAACCTGTTATTCTCAAACTTGCGGAACTGTTACAGGCACCGGCACCTCAGACCGCGAGCCCTCCCATGGCCACCGATGCCGGACCTTCTGGTCTTCAACCCTCCTCCACTGGTCCTTCCGAACCAGTTATTCGCAAGCAGGAGCGCCAGGCCGCAATCAGCGAGTTCAGCGCCTTCTTAGCGACGGAAATTCGTGAGCCGCTCGCCTCGATTCGATCGCAACTAGAAGAAGTGACCGGCGAAGGGATTCTCGACTTTGATCCCCAGACGCGCGTTGAGAACGCCATGCGTGACCTCATCCGGATTGAGGCGATTCTCAATGAGATCCTCGATTTCGCCAAGCCGCTCGAACTCCACCGACATCTCTGCCGGATTCCTGAAGTACTCGAAAGTGCGCTGGTCGTTGTGGGAACCGATCTTGAGGCGACCCGCATTCAAGTCACCAAAGACTATGCCACTATCCTTGCCCCGGTGAGAGGCGATGAAGCCAAGCTCCAACAGACGTTCCTCAGCATTTTCCGGAACGCCTCTGAGGCGATGTCTCCCGGTGGCCATCTTCATATCCAGGTCACACAACATCGCGCCGGTCGGGGACTTGAAGTACAGATTTTGATCAAGAATGACGGCGTGCCGATCCCAGCCGAACTGGTCGACAAAGTCTTCGAGCCATTTTTCACCACGAAGCGCTCAGGGATTGGACTGGGCCTGCCCAGCGTCAAGAAAATCGTCGAGGAACACGGCGGAACGATCGCGATCAGCAGCGCGGTCGGTGAAGGCACGAGCGTCACGATTCGTCTTCCCGGCGTCAGCCGAGGACCGGCATTTCGTCATCGTGGGCGAAGCCGACGTCACCCTCGACGCCCAACCTGACCAAGCGAATTTCTTCGAACCTCAATCGTTCTTCATGGTATCGCTCATCAGGCAGCTTCTCTGTCAAGGCGGCTGTGAGGAGCACAGCCGCCTTGGTTTGACAGAAATGTCAGCCATCGTTATGATTTGCCCGCGTGCGGGGGCCTTGGCACGGACAACCTGGAATTGATACGGTCAACTATCCTTCTTTTTTAAAGGGAGAACAGGTATGAAACTTCTTACCGGTGCAGTTGCGACAGCCTCCTCAATCCTGCTTGCGTGCTCCGTTGCGTCGGCAAACCCGGCGCTCCTCCCCAAACATGAGGGCTACCCGATGCAGAACACGGGCAGTCCGGTTACCGGCCAGCCGACGGCAAACGATCCGGGCCAGTCGAATGCTGGTGGGGAAAACTCTCTGCTCAAAGCGGCAGGCTTTGATGATCACCACAGCAAGCAAGACCTCGTGAAGACCGACAATGCGCGGATCACCAAGGAGCAGGGGGCCGGTCGGCTTCCGAACGTACAGGGACCGGACATCAAGATTGCTCCTCCAGTGACCTCAGCGACCAAAATCTCCGGCGATCGCAAGATCGACTGATTGCTTATTGCTCCACTGGGGAAGCTTTGTAGAGCACAAGGCTTCCCCGGTTGTGCTTTTAGCATCCGGCCACCAGCCAGACCACGGACCAGCTTAGGCCTTCTGTATCAATCGAAACCGCCAAGGTTTTTTTGCCCAAGCCCCCGCATAGTCGACGCCGATCCGAGGGAATGTCCCGACGTGCTTGCTGGAAACTCTAGAACCTCGGTCTTCAAACCAGAGAGATCGGCCTTGTGTCAGATCGAGTCGATGTAAGGATCGGTCAATCTCCAGTGCTCGACAAAGCTTCCCTGGCCCATCGATCAACCGGCCGTCGACTTCAATCGCTCGAACCAGCACGGCAGCGGGAAATTCCTCCCTCTCCGTCACCACGTTCAACATGTCGTACATGCCGTAGATCAGGTAGACGTAAGCCATCCCTGGTGGGCCGAACAACACCTCGGTTCTCGCCGTCCTCCCTTTCGAGGCGTGACAGGCTTTGTCCTCAGCACCGATATAGGCTTCCACTTCGATGATTTTCCCGGCAATTATCCCCTTCCCATTCTCGCGTATCAAATACTTGCCGACTAGAGAACGAGCTACGACAAGTGTGGGACGATTAAAATAGGATTGCGGGAGGATCCTTCGCTTTTGCTTTCGCGTTTCCATCGACTGCCTAAAAGTACCAGGCCAGCCCACCCATCACGGTCCTCGGATTACCGGGCACAAAATGAATGTCGTTGACTGCCGCCGGTTCATTCCTCAGCCTGGACTCGAACGCAAATATTGCCTGTTCCCAATCTGTATTGAACAGATTTTGAACGTACAGAAAAACCTCCATCCGGCCGTGAGGAAGCCGCATCGGAATGAGATACCGTTCGGACAGATCAAAGGTGATCCACGACGGCGCCTTAAGGCTGCGATCTTCGATGAGAGGGCGAACTCCCATGTAGGTGGCCTGGAGCTGCGAAGTCAAACCTTCCGGCCATTTCAGAATAGCGGCCCCGTAAGCGATGTACTCCGGTGCCAAAGGAATGGCGTCGCCGTTGCGAAACTCGGCATGTGTCCAGGTGAAGCTCCCGTTGACGTAGAGGGGTCCCCATACCTGACCGCGCACGGCGACCTCCACACCTTGACGCCTGGTTGCACCGCGAATCTCCGTGGTACCTTCATCACCGACGAACACAAGTTCTGACTTAATGTCCATGCGCCAGAGAGTGGCGAGTAACTCGAGCTGATCCGGTCCCCACGGCCTGGATCGTACCCCGATTTCATAGTTGATGGAGCGAGAGAGCGGAGCCGACCCTGGTCTGACTGCGGACCGCGCATCGTTGCTGTGGAAACCTTCGCCGTAGTTGATGAAGAATTCCGTCCCCGCCCATGGACCCAGAATCATGTTCATTTTCGGGAGGACGATGCCGGAGTGTGTCTGTCCGGCCGATTGCTCCGGGCATGTGGCGCAGCGGGTATTCACGTCGAAGGTGAACATCTCGCCTCGTACGCCACCGTTAAACCTCAACCACGGCAGCGGCTGCACCTCGGCTTTCACAAACGGCGCGTAGGAAGCCGAGAAGGCATCGCTGTCGATCGTCGTGCCGGTGAGTTGTTTTCGTAACTGCGTGCCGAGTTTCGCATGTGCGTCGTCTATCCTTGTCTGAAATCCCACGGTCCCGATGCCGGGCACGCCGAGAATGTCTCCTCGTTGTTTGAATCCGAGCTCACCACCATAGATCGCGCGTCGATCATATTGCGCAAAACCGTCGCCGTTGACCGGGTCCGTGAGAAAGAACGTGAAATTCGTGAACAGATCCAGCCGGTAATATTGGCCGTACGCCTTCATATAGAACTGACCACCTGATGTTGTGTCGTAGTGGTAGTCCAATTGACCGGTTGTCCGCAGGGTGCCCCCCCCCTCATACGGATCGATCGCGCCAAAACGGTTCAGCGACCCGTCCGTCACCGCGCGCAATGGAATCTCGCCGGAGCCGTCCCATTTGGAATAGAGAAAGGTGCCCTTGACACTGAGTTCGTCACGCCCGGTCAGATAGGTCGTGATTTTCCCTAACACATTGCTACGAATGTACTGATTGTCGTTCAGATATGGTCCATTGGTGTAGTAGCCTTCCGCAGCAAACAAGCTCCGCACCCGCTCCTTGGTCGGAGAAAACATAAACATGTACCGCTGTGTGCTGAACTCTCCACCGGCCGCTTGAATGATCCCTTCCCTCACCGCCTGGCGTGTCCGAAAATTGATCGCTCCAGCAGTCGCGAAGTCTCCGTACTCCGGTAGATAAGTGCCCTTGTTCACTTCGACGCCTTCGATCGTTTCCGGAATGATGAAGTTCAAATCGGCATAGCCTTGTCCATGCGCATGACTGCGCAGATTGATCGGCATCCCGTCGAGGAAGAACGCGACATCCGTCCCATGGTCGCCATCGAACCCACGAAGAAAATATTGGTCGGCCTTCCCCGCGCCTCCCGAATGTTCGACGGCAAGCATGCCCGGAATCAATCGCAGAATCTGGGCCGGTCTACCCTGAGGCTGTAGCACAATTTCCTTGTCAGGAATGAACTGTTGTGAAGAGGCGGCCACCGGCTTTTCACCGACGACGGCGATTTCCGGAATTTCCAACTCGGGCTCGTCCGGATCATGGGCGTGAGCCTGTCCCCAACCGCCGAGAGCGACAGAAAGAGCAAGCATGAATGTCATTATGCGTGTCATATCCACAATCCTTCATGATGAATTCCGTGGACGGAAGAGACGCCCACGACGATCACGCGACAGTCGACTCACCGACCGGCGTAGACCCTCGTGGTCTCGCAACTCTGAACGGAAGAAGAATGCGTTTAGGCTCGACAGGTTGTTTGTGCAGCAGCACGGACACGTGACAGGCACTCGTCGATCAACATCTCCATCGTGCGGCCTTCAGTCCCCACGATTTCTACCCGAACTCGATTCAGCGGCAGCAGCACCTTCTTGGCCTTCGCCTCAAGAATCGTCCTGGCAATCTCCTGGGTGACTTCTCCCAGCATGGCACCAGGCAACACTACGTTTAACGAAGCCACGATGACATCAGCCGTCGGCACAAGCTCGGAGATCGCCTTTTCTCCACACGCAACCTGCTCGGCTCCGGCATCTCGCATCGCCTCGGCCGCAGAGCGGTTGGTTCCGAGGGCTAGGATCAGGCAATCGAGATTCAGGGTTTCCCTCAACCCCGATACCAGTCGAGACCCAAGCCCTCCACCGCGCCCATCAATCACACATACGCGCATGACTTAGACCAATCCTTTGCCAGTGGTGGTCATCGTCAATTTTCCGTGTTTGACACCTTTCACGCTCACAAGAGCATCAGCCACTTTACGAATAGCCGATCCTTTTCCTTTGACGACCAGCACTTCAAGACAATGATCATGATCGAGGTGCACATGCATACCGGAGAGGATTTGGCCGTGATAATCATGCTGAATATCCGTCAACTTACTCGTTAGGTCCCGCACATGATGATCATAGACAAAGGTGATCGTACCGACCGTGTCTTTATTCTCATCCCATTCTTGCCCGACGAGATTGTCGCGGATCAGGTCGCGCAGGGCTTCCGACCGATTGGTGTACTTACGCCGCTCAATATGTTTATCGAAGGCGTCCAACAGATGATGGTCGAGCGAAACACCGAAGCGCACCAGTTTTTTCACGGCCCTCTCCTTCTTTTTAGTAGCACGATTTTCTATTTCATAGCACTGCAAAGGCGAAAGATCAACCGCCCTTCTTCGATTCACCAGGTCTTACGAATATTTTCTGAGATTGGATTCACGAACGAAGAATCATTGTCGCATTGTGCGAACTACGGTAACATCTCGTTCTGAGGAGAGGAGATCACGAGCAGCATACATCCGTCGTCCGTCGACGTATCGTGGTGTATGGTCCCGGATTCGGCTCGGTGATAGTCCCCAACCGACATCGCTCGACCGGCGATGGAGCATCCCCCCTCGAGCACATACAGTTCTTCCACCGCAGTGTGACGATGCGGGGCATACCTGGTACCAGGTGCAAAGCGGAGGACCGTAGTCGTTCTGCGGGAAACCGGATCAAACGAGAGGAGCTTGGCCATCACACCTGGAGCGATTCCTCGCCAGGTTCCCTCCGACGCCTTCACGAAGGTCAGCCCATCAGAAGACGGCCGAGGGACGACAGCCCGAATAAGAACGGTCCGGAGAAAGCGAGAAACGGCCGTCCATTGAGATCGAAACCAATTTAGATGGGCACCCTCAATGTGAGAGAGCGTCGTCGTTTCACGCACCGGCGCACTGATGTTCTGAACAGATGTGTCGACTCGAAGCCTAGCCGACTCACCCTGTGCCAACTGGACATCTGAATGATCTTGGATTCTGGATAAGAGCCGCTCCCGTAATGAATCGGGAGGTTGTATCGGGACGGAGCTCAGCGCCAACGTATTCGCAGTCGACTCAAACTGTTCGGTTTCACGGGCCGCCTCCAACGCCACCCCCTCGACAAGCCGCTCCCGAAGGATCGTAGGAGGCTTCACTGGAGCCACAGACTCAGCCAACGCTCCGGTCGTCATTTGATAGGCTCTCACTGTTTTCCTCAGGAGGTCGGATTCTCCTTGCAGTCTCACCAGAAAGACTTGCCGATCCTCCTGATCCAAGATCCCAAGGGCATAGAGTATCGCCTGTTCTTCCAATTCTCCCGGTAATTGTGTTTCAGTCATGAGACCAACCCACTCTCATAGGGAGCCAAGGCTTCTCGTAATTTGATCATGCCCAACCGGATTCTTGTTTTCACCGTACCCAAAGGCAATTGGAGTTTCTCGGCGATCTCGCTCTGACTCAATCCATAGAAATAGGCCAACGCGACAGCCTGGCGTTGCTCGGCCGTTAGCACCGCCAATGCTTGCTGGACGTACCTCCGACGCTCTTGCCCCTCCACCTCCTGCTCCGGTGTCTCCTCGTCGCTGGCAAATAATGTGGCCGCGTCCAGTGACGCAATGCGACCGCGCTCAGCTTCCCCAGACCGAAAACGATCAATCGCTCTCGTTCGAGCCAACATCATTAACCAGGCACCCGGCGCCCCCCTGGTTCGATCATAGGCATGGGCCTGACGCCACACCTGCGTATAGACATCCAACGTCACTTCTTCGGCTGCTTCACGATTATTCAGAATTTTGAGGATCAGCCCAAATACCTGGGAGCTCGTTCGATCGTACAGCGTGGCAAGCGCGGTCTGGTCGCCCTCTGCGGTGAGCGCGATCAGATGAGCCCACTCCTGTTCTTGAACCAACTTGGTCGGGTCCGCGGTCATGACCGGCATACACTCTCCCCCATAAAGCTATACGAGCCGATGGGGGCAAATGGATTGCTGATTGCGGGTTTTTTGATCGCTCAATGGAAATCAGACTATAGCACCGCAACAATTGGCCAGCAAGAAGGCTCCTCGCTCCAGAACAAATCCAATCACACAATTGTCCCGTAGTGATGATCAGACCGCCGGCAGGTACTGAGGTCACGGAGACAGACACAACAGCAGCAGTTCATGACCGAGAGGAGAACAGAGCCATGAAACGATTCATGTGTTGCACCCTGGGAGTCGCCTGCGCAGTCGGACTCTTATCCGGCTGCAGTGGAGACGACAACGTGCCCATCATCACGCCAAGCGGACCGACTGCCGCCGTGGAGGAGCAACGCATTCCGCAGTCAGACGCGTTGACCTCAGAGGAAGCGGCGCTGGTCAGCCAGGCCGAATCCGAACCAATTCCGGCTCCACTGCCGGACCTATAACTCAACCCGCCGGAAGGCGGATCTGCTCCCAAGGAGGACTCCATGTTCGTTCGAATTCGATTACTGATGTTGACGCTACTAGCGGTGCTGACAGCTACGCCTGCTTTGGCAGCCAGTCATCGCGAAGCTCCGTTGATCGCAAACGATCCAACGGCAGATATTACGGACTTTTACTTTTTCCGGAGTTGGGAAGATCCCGACAAAGCCATCCTCATCATGAATGTCATTCCGAGCCAAGAGCCAGGATCGGGACCGAACTACTTCAACTTCGCGGACGATGTGCTGTACGAAATCCACGTCGACAACAATAAGAACAACGTTGCGGGGAATATCGTCTACCAGGTCAGGTTCAAAACCGAGATCCGTCAACCAGGCAACGTGTTTCCCTTGTCCTATGTAGCATTACCCCCGATCACGGCACTGAGCGGGAGTGGATCTGAAGGACTGCTGTTGCGACAAAGCTATACGGTGACGGAGACCCGCTACGGCCAGAGGCCGAGGGATCTTGGAACCGGCGTCATGCATGCCGTGCCATCGAACGTCGGCCCACGGACAATGCCGAAATACGAGGACCTCGCTGAGAAGGGTATCTATCCCCTCAAGAACGGTGGAAGAGTCTTTGCCGGCCAGCGAGATGAGACCTTCTACATCGACTTGGGAGGAACGTTCGACACCTTGAACCTCCACATCTCGCCGATCCTGTCCGATGCCGATGATGCCAACGACGCGACTATAGTTGGAGCACCGGGTGCAGGCACTGCTGATACGTTCAGTGGCTTCAACGTCAACACCATCGCGCTGGAGATTCCAATCAGTGAGTTGCTCGGACCGAACGGCAACAAAGTTCTTGGCGCCTACGCCAGCACAAGCCGTCCCAAGGTCAGCGTCATCAGGAAGAACGGCGACCGCGACAACAGCACCCGCTTTGTCCAAGTGGCACGCATGGGCAATCCCCTCGTCAACGAGTTGATCATTCCCACGAATACAAAGGACAGGTGGAACGCGACGGAAGCGGAGGACGAAAATGATTTCGTCCCATTTTATTGCAACTCGGCTCTCGCCACGGCGCTCAATACGGTCTTCGGCACCGGTTTCCCGACGGCAAACCGAGAAGACCTGGTGAACGCCCTGCTACGGTACACACCAGGACCATCGGTCTGCGGCTCTGGGAAAACGAATGAAGCGCTGGCCGATCTCTTACGCGTCGACCTGGATGTCCCACCGACGCAGGCCGCAGGCCAGAAGCGCCTCGGACCTCTGGCCCATGACGCCAGCGGCAACACGACACCGGACAGAGCCGGTTGGCCGAACGGCCGGAGACCGAACGACGATGTCACCGATGTGGCCTTACGTGTCGTGGCTGGAATTCTGACCAATCCAGCAGTCCCGAATCTCGGAGACGGCGTGAATTTCAATGTCGGCGCAGTCGGGAGCAAGAAGACGGTCAACGGGATCGCGATGGAATTTCCATTCCTTCCGACCCCGCATGATGGACGGGACCGTCGGCATATCGATCCAAAAGAGGCATTCTAGCCATCGCCAAGCGGGTGCCGTCTGCACAGACGGCACCCGCGCCATCAAAGGAAGAGATCGTGAATCAAGTTCCGATGATGCAAGAGTCACGAGCACCGCTCCTGCACGGGTGGGTTGGTTCGATTGCTCTTCACAGCCTCCTATTGCTCAGCCTTCTCCCACTCTTCCATCGGTCGACGGTGACTGTTCCCACAGAACCGTTTCATTGGGACGTTTCTCTCGTGCAATCGATACCATCGGCTGAGAAGTCAGCCCAAACTATCGAAACCCCTGAATCAAGCATAGCGAAACAATCCGTTCGGACAACCGCCGCACCTCCTGCCCATCAGTCTACTCATCACATTAGGTCATTCGGCGAACGAGTCGCTTCGGTTGAACCACAGGCTGAGGCAACGGTCGCACCGAAACCTGAGCCAAGCTTGCCTCCAACAGATACTCTCGAGACAGAGTCAACGGCAACATCCACATTGGAAGAGCCGACCCCCAACCTAACCCAGGCCGATGTTCCTCCACTACAACAAGCGGAACCCCCGATCGACACAGCAACTCAAGAACCGTCATTACAGGAGACCGTTACTGCTACCGCCGTTCAAGAAGAGAAGTCACCTACTGATGCAGCGGAGTCTTCACCGTTGAAGACCTCACTATCGGAGACCAAAACCGCTTCTCCGACACGTCCCGACTATAGTTGGCTTCAGCAGGCCATTTTCCGCCGCCTGGAGGAACTAAAACGTTCTTCTCGACCGTCGTTCAGTCAATTCGAGCCGCTCAAGGTCATGGTCAAGGCTGTGGTTTCAAGAGACGGCACCTTGTTGGACTCAGCAGTAGTAACGAGTTCGGGCTTCGCTCGTATCGATCAGGAAGCCATGGCCCTCGTTCAGCGGGCTTTTCCCATGCAGTTCGATCGCACGGTGGATCGTCAGCAAATTGTGATGCGCATTCCCATCACCTATACACGAGAGTAATCCATGATTCGTTTCATCGGTGTCATTCACGTGATCGGATGGCTCATGGTGAGCCAGATTGGCCTCGGATCCGCTCAACCCTATCTCCCGACGGATGATGCCCAAGTCCTTGAGCGACTCACCTTCAAAGCCTCTGATCCAGCCGCGCGCGAACTCAAAATTATGCGAACCGACCTTCGACGAGATCCGCGCAATCTTGAATCCGCTGTGAAGCTGGCGACTCGCTACATTGAGCAAGGTCGCTCGGAGGGCGATCCCCGGTTTCTTGGCCAAGCACAGGCCGTCCTCATTCCGTGGTGGAGTGAGCCGAGTCCGCCACCAGCCGCACTCCTCCTGCGCGCGACAATCAGGCAGACCGCCCACGAATTCGATCAGGCCCTAGCCGACCTTGACGAGGTACTGGCCATAGAACCAACCAATGCCCAGGCCTGGCTCACCAAAGCATCAATCCTCCAGGTCCAAGCACGCTACGAGGATGCCAGGCGAGCTTGTCAGAGGCTTGCGCGATTGACTGCCTCATACGTGTTGCTTGGGTGTCTGACCGATATTGCCGGCGTCACGGGCCAATCAGCGAAAAGCCGAGCGCTGCTCCGGCAGGTGCTTTCTGATACATCCCTTGCCGGTCGTGAGCGAATTTGGATCGCCACCATCCTGGCTGAAACAGCAGCTCGCACAGGAGCGATCAAAGAAGCAGAGCAGGCCTTTGCCGAAGCCTTCAAGGTCGGCATCAAAGATCAATATTTACTCGGCGCCTATGCGGATTTCCTGCTGGATCAACGCCGTTATCAAGATGTCGTCTCCCTGCTCCAATCTGAGACGAAGGCCGATGGCTTGCTCCTGCGTCTGGCGATCGCCGAACAGGCACTGGAGCTGCCCGCGTTCCAAAACCACACGGCGGAACTACGAGCCCGCTTTGCCGCCGCTCGCGAGCGGGGAACCGCCGTCCATGTGCGAGAAGAAGCACGATTCACGTTGGCATTGTTGCATGACGCCGACCATGCGCTCCCACTCGCCCAGGTCAATTGGGCCGTACAACGCGAACCGGCAGACGCCAGGATCCTCCTCGAAAGCGCCCTTGCCGCTGAAGACCGTTCAGCTGCTCAACCGGCAATTGATTGGCTGAAGACAAACCATGTCGAAGACTTTCGATTACGACAACTTGCCCGGCAAATTCAGGAGGCAGCATTCTGATGCGTATTCTGATCATATTCATCTGCCTGTTGTTCAGTCTTCCTGCCTGGGCTCATAAGCCCAGCGACAGTTATCTGTCACTCTCGATTCAGAACGATCATGTTGAGGGGCAATGGGATATCGCTCTACGCGATCTGGACATTGCGATTGGATTGGATGGCGACGGAAACGGACAGATCACGTGGGGAGAAGTTCGCACCAAGCATGACGAGATCGGGGCCTATGCCCTGTCTCATCTGACGCTATCAACTGACAGACAAACCTGTACGACCCAGATGTTGGAACAGCTCATCGATCATCACACGGATGGAGCATACTCCGTCCTGCGCTTCCGTTCAGAGTGCGCGGAGGTAATCCAAGCGCTGCATGTGGACTATAGCCTGCTCTTCGATATCGACGCCCAACACAAAGGGCTCTTGCGCCTGACCAGAGGCGGACAGACCAGCACCGCCATTTTTGGTCAAGAAACCCGTGTTCAGGAATTCTCAATCGGCGATCGGTCACTCTGGGATGGGAGCCGTCAATTTCTCCACGAGGGCATCTGGCATATCTGGTTGGGTTTCGACCATGTTTTATTCTTGCTGGCCTTGTTGCTACCCGCAGTTTTGGTTCGAATGGACGGTCACTGGCAAGCAACCAGGGAATTTCCATCAGTGTGCTGGAATGTCGTCAGTATCGTCACAGCCTTTACCGTCGCCCATTCGCTGACATTGAGCTTGGCCGCGCTGGACGTTGTCCACTTGCCATCTCGCTTAGTGGAATCGACCATCGCCGCTTCCGTCGTGCTTGCTGGACTTGGCAATTTGTACCCAATGATGATTAGTCGACGTTGGCTAGTGGCGTTTGGATTCGGCCTGATCCACGGGTTCGGGTTTGCTGCAGTGCTCACAGATCTAGGGCTTCCACACAATTCATTGCTACTGAGCCTGGTGAGTTTCAACGTCGGCGTGGAACTTGGCCAACTCGCCATTGTCGCCGCCTTCTTACCACTGGCCTACCTGATCCGACGGTCCTGGTCCTATCCGCGATTGGTTCTAACAGGAGGGTCACTGGCGGTGATCGCCATCGCACTCGTCTGGTTCACCGAACGGGCGTTTAGTCTGCAGCTGTTTCCTCTGTAGCAGAATGCTGGCGCCTAAGGCCAGCGTACGGCTGAGCGATGAATGCCGCTATAAGGAGAGTAGAGGCTGCGAATATGCAATCCGCAGAATTCATGACGATGTCTTCGATTCCTTTGACCCACCCTCTTCAGGCAAGTCATCTTGTGCGAATGCTGCCTCTCCGAACATGCTCAAATCGTTTAACAAGGCCAAGAATTCATCACTGCCAACGTAGCTCTCTAGATTCGCACGGCGTGCCTCATCGCTTTTCTGTATCTGGCGAGGGGATATGCTAGATTGCAGGTCTGCAACGAACCGCGCTCGCACATTTAGGTAATCCCAAAAGCCTCCGTTAATCGTGTACTTGCGTGGCTCGATTAGGCCAGTCCTGAGTTGGACCCTCGACCCTTGCCACTGGTTCGGACGATCTTGACGGATAAATCCCAAAATGACGAACCGACCGAGCTTTGAGTACACGAAGCTGGCAGTTTTGCCCTCACAAAGGTCCATATCCGTTGTGCGCATGAGATAACGATTGAGATTTGGAGATAGATCCTGGCGAAAGGTAATTGATTGGATAGCATCAAGTGGTAGTAGGTGCTGTCGAAATGATCCAGGGTGCCGTCGTTGAGCTAGCAAGAACGCCTTCCAAGCAGCCTCGGCTTCAGTAATTCGTGAAATCTCGTCAGCTCCGAAGTTATTTAGTGAAATTTTCTCTTTGTAAAATTGCAACACCCTCCAAGATACTGAAACGCAGAAGCGCAAAAGCCACTCGCCATAAATGATGCGACTTGAACTACCATTTGTGTATGGATAGAAGACTTTTTTGGCAAAATCGGTTTCTGCTCGGCTGAATAATTCCTCACAGTCCATGCATAACCAATGCTGCTTCAAACCATCCTGAACTCTCCGATTGGGAGTCATGCCTAGACGAAGGTAGCCTCCACCCGAACTCTCGCGCATCCATCGAAACACGAACGCAGGAAGAATGTGACTATGCTGTAGAGTCGCTTGGGCGTTACAAAGTCGGCACAGGCTTTCCGACATCATTCTCTCCGAAGGCTTTGTATGTGACTGTATCACGTCGTCACTTGTGGCCGAACTGTGGCAGAACTATCGTGTCCGACGTGGTTTCATCGGGTCTTGGTCTGCCTCTGACTCCTCTGTAAGTGATTGAGATTGGAACGATGAGGTAGTATCAGGGCCTATAGTCTCCGACCCTGTAGGGGCTTCAAATCTCGCAGACTCTGCCCTCCTATTAGATGACCTGCTCTTTCGCTATTTCCCTGAATCGGTATGCACATCACGCTGCCCTGGCGATTGACGAGCAGCCGACACTGAGCCCCGTTCCGATCACGAAAAGGTTTGTACCAGAGGTGCGAGTTCTGTATCTTGAGGGGCACGCGAGCTCTTATCTCACACTATAGGGTCGAAATATCGTGACACCCAACGTGAGCCGTCTGAGACCTCGCATTGCAGTTGTCAGTTTGTAAGCAACGATGGGTTCTGCCTTTCACTCAATCATCTTGAATCAGGTCTCCGCCCCGTGCACGCCGGACTAACCCTCTCGATCGCACTCATAGCCGGCGTCCTCGCGCAGTCGCTTGCCCGCCATCTGAATATTCCAAGTACCGTGCTCCTCCTCCCGCTCGGCGCCGCGTTGGGCCCTGAGTTGCTCAATTGGGTCCATCCTCAATCCATGGGCCGTGGACTTTTCGATCTGGTCGATTTTGCGATTGCGATCATCCTATTCGAAGGAGGATTGAATCTGCAGTGGTCACGCCTGCGTCGACAGGAAGCGCCCATTCGGCAGCTCGTGACCTGGGGCGCCGTGCTGACATTAGCCGGTGCCACCCTCGTGGCCCATTTTATTCTCGACTGGTCGCTGGGGCATTCGCTCCTGTTCGGAAGTCTGGTTGTCGTCACCGGGCCGACCGTCGTCGCCCCACTGGTTCGGAACATGCGCCTACGGCCTCACATGCGAACCATTATCGAGGCCGAGGGCGTGTTGATCGATCCGATCGGTGCGGTGCTGGCCATTCTCGTCTTGAACTTTGTGCTGTCGCCAGCGACGGAGACGCTGACGAGCGAACTCAATTTACTGGCCTTGCGACTGGGATTCGGCATCGCCGCAGGTACAATCGGAGGCTTTGTTCTTGGCAAGCTCCTCCGCTGGCCCGGGCTCGTACCCCATGGCTACACAAATATCTTTACCCTCGCTATGACATACGGGCTGTTTCAACTATGCGATCAGGTCATCCCCCAGAGCGGCATCCTTGCCGTCACCGTCGCCGGTATTCTAGTAGGCAACCTCGGGACTCAGGTCGATCGTGACCTGCGAGATTTCAAAGATCAAATGACCATTATGTTGGTCGGGCTGTTGTTCATCTTGTTGGTGGCCGACCTTCGATGGAACGACATCGTACAATTGGGGCCGGCAGCCTGGTGGGCCGTCGCCGCGTTGATCTTCCTGGTGCGTCCCGCGAGCGTGTTCTTGTCGACGATCGGGACCGAACTCCCTGTGAAGGAGCGCCTCTTTCTTGCCTGGGTCGCGCCTCGGGGCATCGTCGCCGCTGCGATTGCATCTCTGACCGCCGAAGCGATGCGGCAGAAAGAACTCGATGGCGGCGATGCCCTTCGGGCGATGGTTTTTATGACCATCGGGATTACCGTGCTGCATGCGAGTCTCTTCGCGCGTCCCATGGCTCAACTCCTTCAACTTCGACTTCCCAAGCGGGAAACCGTGGCGATTCTTGGAGTCCGTGAGCTGAGCTTGGCCATGGCGGCAGAACTCAAGAAGGGCGGGACGCCTGTCGTGTTCATCGATTCTGAGCCACGGTATTGTCGCCTTGCCGAAGACGCAGGGCTCCCGGTCATCTTCGGAGACGCCCTAGAGGAACGCGTCATGATGCGCGCCCGATTTGACAGTGTCGAGACAGTGGTCGGGCTGACAGATAACGACCACCTCAACAGTCGATTCGTCACCCTTGCACGCACGTTCTTCAAAGTGCCGAAGGCGTATGTGGCCGTGGAAAGCCTAGATGGCCAGGCTGCCCCGGCGCATGTTCGCCAGGCCGACGCCGAAGTGCTCTTCGAAGGCCCCCACGATATCGAACGATGGAACGTCCGCTTTCGGCAAGGTGCGGTGGAGATGCAAGAGGTGATCTTTACAGAACCGCTGAACCAGGGCGTGCCGGCTGATGGTGAGCCGGTTGACCCGAAGCAAGGCGCAGGACCATTCGGGGAACTCTGTATCTTGCTGACGATTCGAAATGGGAAACGGGCGTTCCCCATGCGAATGGGATACATTCCCAAGAAAGGCGACCAAGCCTCGGTCGCGGTACACACGCATGAAAACGAGAAGGCATGGGACCAGTTACGCCAACAGGGTTGGATCCCCAAATCGCCCGAAGAGCCCACGTCGGCTCCTGCCAGCTAACGGTCTCATTACTCCCCCTGAATCGGGATGTACATCACGTTGCTCTGGCGGTTGACGAGGAGGAGGGCAAGATCAGTCGGTTTCAGGGGATCGGCGAGGCGCTGAAGGGTTGAAAAATTTGGCACGTATTGTCGGTTGAGTTCCAGCACGACATCACCAGGTTGCAAGCCGGACGCTTCGGCCAGGCTCCCTTCTTCGATATCCGTTACGACCACGCCGCTATTCACCGGCAAATCCATCTGACGTGCCAACGGAGGTGTCACATCGTCGAAGACCACACCAGCGAGGGGATGGACGGTAGAGGCGGTCGAGGCAGCCTGAATCTTCTTCGTCCTTTCGCGCGGAGCCTCCTGAATGACCAGTTCAGCCTGATACACCTTCCCTTCTCTAATGAGATCCACACGATGTTTGCTGCCGATCGACGACTGCGCTACCAGGTTTCGGAGATGGCCGCTATCCATCACATCGCCTCCGTCGAATCGCACCACGACATCGCCTCGTTTGAGACCGGCTCGTTCGGCTGAGCCCTTCGATTGCACGTCCGTCACGATCGCACCCTTCACATCCGGTAAGTGAAAAATCTTTCCCAAGGGAGGGCTGACATCTTGCGTGTAGGCGCCGAGAAATCCTCGGACGACACGGCCCGTCTTGATCAAGCTCTGCATCGCGGCACGAGCCATATTGCTGGGGATCGCAAATCCGACCCCCACGCTGCCTCCGGTCGGACTCGCAATCGCCGTATTGATCCCAACCAGCTCGCCATGAATATTGACGAGCGCTCCGCCTGAATTCCCGGGATTGATCGGCGCATCCGTCTGAATAAAGTCTTCAAAATCCGCGACACCGACATCCGCGCGACCGACTGCGCTCACAATGCCGAACGTGACGGTGCGGCTCAACCCCAGCGGGTTGCCGATGGCAAGGACAAAGTCGCCGACATCCAGTTGACTCGAATCACCCCAGGCCACGGTCGGAAGCTTCGTCGCCTGAATCTTCACCACGGCAACATCGGTCTTGGGATCCGTGGCGACCACTCTTCCCTTGTACTGGCGCCGGTCCGCCAGGACCACCTCCACATCGACCGCGTCGGCAACAACATGGTTATTGGTAATGATGTAGCCGTCCGGTGCGACGATCACGCCGGACCCCTGCCCATATTGGCGACGCGTGGGAGGCTCTTTAAACAGACCGAACGGCAACGCCTCGTCACCAAAGGCCTGATCACGCACCATCACGGTCGATGCGATGCTCACGACCGCCGGAATGACCTTATTGGCCGTGCTCTTTACTTGGTGCTGCAAATCCTGGCTGCTCGTCTTGGGAACCGGCTTGGTGGCGGCCGGTGCTGACACCGGGCCAATAAGACACGCGGCTATTCCTAAATTAATGGCCCACATTCTGAACTTTCCGCTGTTCACTGATGAGACTCCCTTAGCTCTACCGATTCCTTCGGAAATCATCGAAACACCGTGCGTCACAGTACCACGCGGGCTAAGTGCGCGCATGAATAATTTGATATACCGCACGTGCTCCCTCCAGACTGCGGCTTTCGCGTTGAGTCAGTCTACAGCTCGACTGAAGGGATAGTGCCCATGGACTTTCCGCATAGTAAATAGTCCTCAGACCTTAGCGCCAACACCGTCTGTCTCAACGGAGCCAGCAGCGAGTTGGTCGGTGGAAGGACGAGTGTGTTACGATGACACACAGTCAGCTCGCCCTTCTGCCATCCGAGATGAACTACGTTGTAGCCAAAGAGGGTACATGATGACACGTTTCGTGCATAATCTCGCATTCATTCTACTGACAATCGGCTCAGGAATCTTTGCATCACTTGGGTTTACGGAAGAAGGTACCTTCGGTACCCCTAAAGGCGATGAAGGCACGAGAATTTTTAAGGCTACTGAGCACCCTCACTACAGCGGTGAGTTTCGCCTCAAGGGTGATCGGGCCTTCCTCGTTGGGAATATGAGCGATAGGTCGCCTTGGGACCACATGGACTACGCTGGGAAACGGCTGACTGCCGTGAAAGGGACCATAGATATCGAAGTCAATGAACGTACCAACTCCGGGAACGTGACAGCCGAATTTCTCGAAGGCGCTCATCAGTATCGAATCGTATTTGATCGATTTACCGAAAGGGCTCCCTTCCAGGATGGAGGCATTGCCACAAGAATTTATGAGCATGGGGACTCCAACAACGGTGATTCACTCTATCCCAAAACCTGGCTGTACTTAGGCGGGTGGGGTACCTCAACGATGTATAAGGACGGCCACGTTCTCTACAAAGATTATGATGCGCACTTCATGGTGATGGAGCGCTCTCGCGATCCCAAGACCCATGAGGTCCGTTACCCAGTTAAACGCATGATGCCAGGCGGTGAAACCGACCCAGCCAGTATGGAAATCGATCTGTGGGTTCGTTCCAAAGAACAGAATTCCGACAACTTTCCTCCCTTTGAAACCTTTGTCCATCTCGTTTGGGAGGAAGTCACCTGGCGATAGACCATGAGGACGTCTCTCCAGCATCTTTTACTCGCAACCGTCCTGCTTATCGCGGGACCGGGGGCCGGATTCGGCCTTGAGCCCTCAACCCATGTGTGGACCTTTGATACGGATCCACTGAATACACTTCCCTCTCATTTCGTACTGGGAACCCTATTCGATGGTAGACCTGCCGGGGATTGGAGAGTGCTTGAAACTGACCAGGCGAAAAGCCCTCCTCACGTACTTGGACAACTCATGGCAAAGGGTGCAGAACACGCATACAAGACCGTGTTGAGCAATGGAACAACGGCATCCGACCTCGCGCTTCAAGTTTCACTGTTGCCGATTGACGGGAAAGCCGATATGGGGGGCGGCTTGATCTGGAGGGCTACCGATGATCGCAACTACTACCTGGCGAGAGCGAATCCGCTGGAACAAAATATCAGAATCTATCGGGTCGTGAAGGGTGTCCGGCAGATGCTCAAGAACTTCAACCAGATCATTGACATCCGACAGTGGCATACACTCCGTGTCATCGCGAGAGGATGTCAGGCCCAAGTCTTCTTCGATGACAAGCAGGTATTTGACGTATGTGATCGGGCCTTCTCAACGGGCCAAATTGGACTTTGGACTAAGTCCGATGCAGTAACTTATTTCGATGACCTGAAACTTCAGATTGAACGCTGAAGCCGATTCGTACACGTTCTCGCCGTTCTCACCTTTGCCACCGTCCGGCCACCAGTTTTAGGTCTATCCATTCACGACAAACCATGATTTCTTTACATGTCCTTGGAGCGTACATCATGACAAGCATTCCACCTGAACAAAGGATGGCTCCTATCGTGTCATACTGAACGGGACGGACTCCATCGATGCCCCAACCCCTGAGTAATGACAGCGCGATAAACATGCCGACGTATACCGCATAGACACAACCGAAGTGAGCTGGCTGCAGGGTCGGAATGATTCCATAGAGCATCAGTAGCAATGCGCCCAATGCCGCATACACCCAGTGCCAATTCTCACTGAGCGCAAGCCAAACCAAATACCCACCACCCACTTCACACAAGCCAACCAGTACCAAGAGCCCGAATGAGCTTGTATGGGAGATGGTGTTCTTCTTCATCGTCAACTGGTAACGATAGTCGCTTCATATCAGCCTAAGTCACGCTGAGTCGCTTTTCCACCCGACGCTCGATCCATCGATACAGGACAGGCAGGACAATCAACGTCAGCACCGTGGACGAGAGTAATCCGCCGATGACAACGGTCGCCAGCGGCCGCTGAATCTCAGAACCCGGGCCGGCCGCAAGCAGTAAGGGGGTGAGTCCCAGTGCAGCTACGAGGGCAGTCATCAATATAGGGCGCAATCGCATGACCATCCCAGTCAGCACGGCCTCATCAAGCGGCATGCCCTGACGACGCAACTGGTTGATGTAGGAGATTTTTATGACCCCGTTCAGTACGGCGACACCAAACAAGGCAATAAACCCCACGGATGCCGGTACGGAGAGATAGAGCCCACCGATCAACAATGCCGCGAGGCCGCCGACCATCGCAAAGGGAATGGCCAGCAGAATGAGTGTTGCCTGCCGAACATTCCCGAAGGTCACAAACAGAAGCAAGAAAATGAGTCCGATGACCATCGGCACCACAATAGCCAGACGCGACATGGCTCGTTGTTGATTCTCAAACTGTCCTCCCCACGTGATGTAATAGCCCGGGGGAAGCTGTACCCGTTGTTCCACCGCTGTCCGCGCTCCTTCGACGGCACCAACAAGATCGCGTCCGATCACGTTCGCTTCGACGACAATGCGGCGGCGAGCTTGTTCCCGGCTGATTTGTGCCGGCCCTTCCACGATCTGCACCTCTGCAAGATCCTTCAACGGAATGCGTGAGCCATCCGGCGCCGTCACCCACAGGGTGGCAATGGACTGGATATCATCCCTCCGATCGTCTGGAAATCGCATGACGATCGGAAATCGCCGTTGCCCTTCAAAGACCTCTCCTGCTTCAATCCCGGCACCAACGGCCTGGATGACCTCCGTGATGTCGGCCACATTGATTCCATAACGAGCCACCTTGAATCGGTCGACATCAAGTTTCAGATAGTAGAGTCCGGAAATCTGTTCGGTGCGAATATCGAACATGCCGGGCACTTGGCGCAGTACTCGCGCAATTTCGTCTCCCTTCATCCGTAATACATCAAGATCATCACCGAACAGCTTGACCGCCACCTGCGATCGGACTCCCGACACCAGCTCATCGACCCGCATTGAGATCGGCTGAGACAATCCGAAGGCAATCCCGGGAATCTGCCCAAGCCGGTACCGGACCTGCTCTTCAATCTCTCGTTTGCTATGGGCGTTCCACTCGGATTCGGGCTTGAGCAACACATACATGTCGCTGAGTTCCATTCCCATGGGATCCGTCCCCAACTCGTTTGCACCGGTGCGGGTCACCACTGAACGCACGTCCGGGAGTTCCAACAACATTCGCTCAACCTGTCCAGAAATCTTGAGTGATTCAGTGAGGCCGATGCTCGGCAGTCGGACTAAATTCACCACGATCGAACCTTCATCCATGATCGGCACAAACTCGCGGCCGATGAAGGGGACCAAGCCAATCCCGACAACCAGAATAGCCACGGCCACGAAGACGACGACCGGAGTCCGGCGAATGGCCAGTTCCAAGAGTCCCCGATATAGTCTGCGCCCTCGAGATAGGGCTGTGCCTTCTCCTGTCGCTGAACGTGGCTCGATGAGAAACACCGCCAGTACCGGGACGATGGTCATGGAAAGCACAAGCGAACTGAGTAAGGCGATCACCACGGTCAGGGCCAGGGGAATAAACATCTTCCCTTCAATGCCCTGGAGCGTCAGGAGCGGAACAAATGTGAGCGCAATAATCAGTTCTCCGAACAGGCTCGGCCGCCGTACCTCCAACACGGCACGAAGAACCAACGGAAGCCGTTCCGATACGGTGGTGGACGAAGCATGCCCTTCGAACCGTTCGCTTATGTGGCGCTCGACGTTCTCCACCTGCACGATTGCCGCATCGACGATCATTCCCAGTGAAATGGCCAGCCCACCCAACGACATCAGATTGGCCGAGAGGCCGACCTGTTGCATGATGACAAACGTGCTCAGCGTGGCCAACGGCAATGTGAGGGCCACGACAAGCGCGCCGCGCAGGTTTCTGAGGAAGAGGTACAGGACAAGCACGACAACGGCAGCCCCTTCCAGCAGTGCTCGCTCCACGGTTTCGAGTGCCCGCGTCACGAGTTCAATACGATCATAAAACGGTGTGATCGTGACACCCTCCGGCAACAGGCTGGCAATCAGTGTCAGTTTGTCTTTCACTGCGGAAACAACCTGCCGACTGTTTCCCCCGCGGAGCATGACGGCGATGCCTTCGAGGACCTCGCCGGTTCCATCTTGGGTGACACCTCCCAATCGAACGGCGTTTCCCACACGAACCTGCGCGACATCTCGCAGATAGATCGGCGTTCCCTGACGGGCCGTCACGACGATACGTTCCAAGTCTTCTGCCGAATGGGCGAGGCCCTGGCCATGGATGACCAACTTATCGCCCCCTCGCTCGATATAGCTGCCGCCTGCATTTTGGTTATTCTGTGTGACCGCTGTTTGAACATGACGTAAGGTGAGGCCCAGACTGGTCAAGCGATCCGGATCCACAAGGATGTGGTACTGCTTCGACAATCCTCCAAGGGTATCGACATCCGCAAGACCCGGGACAGCCCGTAACATCGGACGAATGACCCAATCGTGGAGAGTGCGTAATTCTTGGAGACCCTGTGATGGTCCTTCCACGAGATACATGAACACTTCGCTGAGGCCGGTGCTCACAGGTCCGAGTGTGGGGTCAGCGCCTGGCGGCAATTGCGAGCGGATGCGAACCAATCGTTCCAAAATCAGCTGCCGGGCAAAATAGACGTCAACGGCATCTTCAAACACAACGGTAATCACCGAGAGCCCAAACCGGGAAACCGACCGGAGTTCCGTTTTCCCGGGAAGGTTTGTGAACTCGATCTCGAGTGGAAACGTCACCAGGCGCTCGATTTCCGGTGGTGCCAGGGAGGGCGCGCGGGTAATGACCTGAACCTGGACAGGCGTGACATCAGGAAAGGCATCGATCGGTAGGGAGTAGAAGGCGACGATACCGCCGACGCTCAGGCCGATCGCCACAAGCAGCACGATGACCCGCTGTTCCAAGGACGTGCGGATCAGCCGTTCGATCATAGCGGCCCTCCCATGGACATCTGCCCACGAAGCGCTTCAGACTTCAGTGCGTAACTTCCTTCCGTCACTACTTCGTCCTTTTCCATCAATCCCGACTTGATTTCCACGTACTCGTTCGAGGTTTCCCCGATGGTCACGTCGAGAAATTCAAACCGGCGCGGTCCTCGTCTGACGAAGACCATCGTGCGACTCCCGACCTGCTGGAGGGCGGCACGCGGGACAGCCAAGACCGATTGCTCCTCCGTACGAACCGTGACGTCAACAAACATTTCCGGCCGTAAGCGTCGGTCTTGGTTGGGAATGGCCGAACGTGCTGTGACGGTTCTGGTCGCTGAATCGATGACGGCCCCGATATAGGTAATGGCGCCCTGGAACACTGTCTCCGGATACGCGGAGATTCGAACCTCCACGGCAAGCCCGGCTTTCAGTTTCCCGATTTGCTGTTCCGGAAAGTCCGCCCGGACCCACACCGTGGAGAGATCCGCCACCGTGAAGAGCGTCTTACTCGAGTCCACCACCTCACCGACCGTCGCATTCCGTTCGATGATTTCACCGGAGAAGGGTGCCCGCAGGAACACCTGCGCCACCTCTGCATGGGGCAACTGTTTTGCGGACAGCCGCTCAATTTCACGCTCCTCCATGCCGAGTAAATGGAGCTTCTCTTCAGCCTCGTAAAGCTCAGCCCTGGCATTCTCATGCTCTGCTTCACGCCGCTGATATTCGCTGATCCCGATCGCACCTTCGGCTGAAAGCGCCTTGGCTCGTTCAAAGGCTCTTTTCGCCACCCTCATCGCGGTCCGCCTCTTTCGATATTCCAACTGCGCTTCGCCAAATGCCGGACTATCGAGCAAAAGAAGCCGATCTCCGGTCTTCACCCGATCTCCAAGATTGGCATAGACCGCGACAATTCGCCCCGGCACTCGTGGGCCCAGATGGGCCAGCCGATTCTCGTTAGGTAAGATCTTTCCCCCTTGCGCCTTCAGCGACACCCGCATGGGACGGTGCTCCACCTGTTCCGTATGAATCTGTGCGAGCATTGGACTCCCCTCCGGCAGTTCGATCAGGCCGGTTTGAGTCGGCAGTGATGTCCCTTGCGGAGTCTGTTTCTGTGACTCGTCCTGTGTCGGTTGGCACGAGACAGACACGGCGGCAACCGATACCGCTATGGCTGATCCAACAGCGAACCGTGTGAAAGGAGTCTTCCAGGATGCCATCATGGCCATGCTCCTACCGCCATGGGTGATCGTCCAAGGCGTACCTGTAACTAAACTCGATAGCGTGAACGTACGGATCGTCTATGCGAGAAGATCGGGCGGACCGCGAGATACGATGGTGTGAATAAATGGTGCGGATGATGACCCAGTGGTGATGCTCGGCTGCCTCCAGGCACTCTGCTCCACGTTCGTTACAACGTCATTCGGTGAGAGCCAGAGGACCAGTGTCGGATACGGTTTGAGCGACTTACGATCGGTTGAGTCCGTCAGCAATGACAACCCAAACTCCGTATGGCCGTCACCTGAGTGTGCGAGTTGCGGATGCCCGCTTGTTGCCTGCTCATGGTTGTCATACTCACAGTCGAGGTCCGGAGACCATACGGTATGGACGGTCCCGCCATGCACATGTCCGACTTCTCCATGCCGGTGATCGGCCTCTGGATGGACATGGAATAAGGGCGCGGCCAGCATCCAGAGAGACGCCCAGACCAGGATCACTATGCGTAACCAAGGTATCATGTTACACCGTGCGTACATCCTAACCTAAGACCTGCACAGTATTAAGATACCAGCAATTGAGGAAGTCACAAGTCCATATGCCGCAACCGCAAGGCGTTGGCGATCACCGAGACAGAGCTGAATGTCATGGCCGCGCTCGCGATCATGGGACTCAAGAGCACCCCGACGAAGGGATAGAGGATACCGGCAGCAATGGGAACACCCAGCGTGTTGTAGACGAAGGCAAAGAAAAGATTCTGTCGGATGTTCTTCATGGTGCCGCGGCTTAAACGCCGGGCCCGTACGATAGCTCGAAGATCTCCCTTCACCAACGTCACCCCGGCGCTTTCCATCGCGACATCGGTTCCGGTTCCCATGGCGATCCCCACGTGGGCCTGAGCCAAAGCCGGGGCGTCGTTAATTCCGTCTCCCGCCATCGCCACGACATGCCCTTCGGATTGGAGCTGTTTGACTACCGCCGCCTTTTGCTCGGGCAACACGTCTGCGCGAATATCATCCAGATGCAGCTGTCGCCCCACCGCTTCCGCGGTCGTTCGATTGTCGCCGGTCAGCATCACGATCCGCAGACCTTCCTCGTGCAAGAGTTCGATGGCCTCCAACGTAGTGGACTTAATGGGATCAGCCACACCCAGCAACCCCGCAGGCTTGCCGCCGAGAGCAACAAACATGACGGTTTGACCTGCATGACGCAGAGGCTCAGCCTGGGCCGACAACGCTGCGGTTTCGATGTTCAATTCGTCAAGAAACGTCGCGGTCCCCACAGCCACCGTGCGGCCTTCGACCGTGCCTGTCACTCCCTTCCCCGTGAGTGAGCGAAACTCCTGTGCCTTCGCCGGAACGATATTTCGACCCTTGGCACCAGACACAATTGCGGCGGCCAAGGGATGTTCGCTGTTTTGCTCCAGGCCCGAGACCAACCGAAGCAAATCGTGCTCCGTGACAGGAGAAAGGGTCACGACTGCCATCAGACGTGGTTTGCCTTCCGTGAGCGTCCCGGTCTTATCCACAACAAGCACGTCCACCTTGGCCAGGGTCTCCAAGGCTTCGGCGTTACGGATCAGCACGCCCGCCGTTGCTCCCCGCCCGGTACCGACCATGATCGACATGGGTGTCGCCAGACCCAAGGCGCAGGGGCACGCGATGATTAAGACTGCAACAGCGTTCAGTAAGGCATAGGCCATGCTCGGTTCCGGGCCAAGGAATGCCCAGACGACAAAGGTGATGATCGAGAGTGCGATCACGATCGGTACGAAGTAGCCGGCGACCAGATCGGCGAGCCGTTGAATCGGTGCACGGGTCCGTTGGGCCTCACTGACCATCCGGACGATTTGCGCCAGCACAGTTTCTCGACCGACTCGCTCCGCGCGCATCACAAAGCTACCGGTTCCATTGACGGTGGCCCCTACGACCTTCTTCCCCGCTTGTTTCTCCACCGGAATCGGCTCACCGGTCACCATCGATTCATCGACGGTACTCGAGCCTTCGACCACTGCACCATCCACCGGAACTTTCTCTCCTGGCCTCACGCGCAACCGGTCACCGACCTGGACCTGTTCCAAGGGAATGTCTTCTTCACGACCATCTTTCCGGATCACACGGGCCGTTTTCGGTGCCAGCCCCAAGAGTGCCTTCAGGGCACTGCTGGTCCGACTTCTTGCTCGTAGCTCCAAGACCTGCCCCAACAACACAAGGGCAATAATGGCGACCGCTGGTTCAAAATAGACGGCGAGCTCCCCTCCATGCGTGCGGAAGGAGTCAGGAAAGATATCGGGAAACAGCGTGGCGGCAACGCTATACAGATAGGCGGCACCGGTCCCCAGTCCGATCAGCGTAAACATGTTGAGGTGACCGCTCGTGATCGACGCCCACGCACGTTCGAACAGCGGTCGACCGATCCACAGCACCACCGGTGTGGCCAGCAAAAATTGGAGCCAGACCAGCGCTCGCCCGGACACCAGGTGCTGTAACGGCTGCCCCGGCAACATCTCGGAGATCATCAAAGCAAAAATCGGTGCCCCGAGGACCACGCTCAACCAGAAACGGCGCGTCATATCCACCAGTTCCGGGTTGATTTCTTCTACCGTCACTGTGCGCGACTCCAAGGCCATGCCGCACAGGGGACAGCTTCCAGGTTCGGCCTGAACGACCTCGGGATGCATAGAGCAGATATATTCGGTGCGAGTCGGCAGAGCGGTTACGTCTTCAGGCTCAAGCGCCATCCCGCAGATGGGACAGGCCCCAGGCTTGGTCTCTGACACCTCGGGGTCCATCGGACAGACATACTTGACGTTGTCACCAGTTGGAGTGGGTTTCGGAACGCGCTGCTCCGGTGGGGTCAAATAATACTCGGGGTCGGCTCGGAACTTGTCGAGGCATCTGGTCGCGCAGAAATAGTATGTCTTGTCGCGATACTCGAATGACCCCGCTGCCGAATCTGGCTGAACCGTCATCCCACAGACCGGATCGATCTCGCCCTGACGAGCCGGTTGCATCATCGGCAACGGCTTCCGCGGCGCAGGCATCGTGATGAGATTCAGCGGCTTCTTGCTGAGCGCCCGTTCCGGGTCGGCACGAAATCGTTCCAGACAGGACACCGCACAGAAATAGTAGGTCGTCCCCTTATGTTCGTGCTGGCCAGCCGCCTTGGCGGGATCAACGGTCATGCCGCAGATAGGATCGATAGCCATCGTACCTCACAAGATATGTCCGGAGTGCCGAATGACAAGGTCCTGTCCTCCTCAGAATTCAGCACTTCACCCTGAAGCTGGTTACTTCTTGGCATCCGCCTCAAGGATGCTCCGAACAATCGTGACAACGTTGTCAGGTGTCATGTTCACACCATCGACTTTGATATTCCCATCCAGCAAGAGTGAAGGCGTCGACGACACTTTAATCCGCTCTCCCCATCGACGCCCCTCTTCAAACAACTTGGCTGGCTTGCCGCTTTCCAGCCCTGCCTCAAAGGCCTTCACATCCAAGCCGACCTCGTTGATCAAGAGCGACCGAATCGAACGATCCAGCACTCCGTCGAGCTTCTCCTTATGAATCGTGCGAAAGAGCACGGTTTTCATCTGATCTCCCTTGCCCATCAATTTGGCCTGCTCATACATATCAAAGGCCGTCGGAAGCTTCCCTGGAATAACAGGAAACCCGACCATCGTGATCTCCACCTTGTCACCGAATTCCTTCCGGAGTAGCGTGACCCCCGTCTCTTCGAAATGATGGCAGTGGGGACAATAGAAGTCGGCGAACTCGATTATTTTCACCTTGCCCGACTGATGTGTCGAAGCTTCGTCTTTGAGTATTTCAAACTTACCCTTGAGCTCCGGTTTGGCCGCCTGTGCGTTGAACGGCACAGCCAACAGCCCGATCGCTCCCACAAGCAATAGCATTCTTTTCCACATCATTGCCGTCGTTCGACCACCCATCTTCCATGCTCCTTTCACAGATCAATGCCTAAAGCCCAGGCCCATTATAACGGATAGAGCGCCTCCTTGCGCCTTTGTTATAATGAGGCAATGAGACGATCCTGGTCTATCTATCTTTTCTCCGGATTCATTGCCCTGTTGGGCTGCGCAACGTCGGAGCATCAGACCGGCGGTCTGCCGTCAGGCACACCTCAGATCACTTATACACAGGTGAAGTCGACCCCCGAATCCTACATGGGGCAGTCGGTTACATTCGGCGGGAAAGTCTTGGGAGCACGGCGGCTCAAGGAAGGGACCAGAATTGAAATCTTACAACTTCCGTTGATGTCTTCTCTTCAACCGACCATGGACCTCAGCCGGTCTGAAGGTCGCTTCGTGGCTCTACAGAAATCTTTTCTCGATCCGGCCACCATCCCACCCGGCACGTTCCTCACTGTGACGGGAGAGATGGCCGGGACCATCGTCCTGCCGTTGGACGAAACCGAGTATACCTACCCGCTCATCCACATCACCAATTTGCGCGTGTGGACCGAAAACGATGAGGAAGCCCCTCGCATACGCCGTCCCATCGGCCCCGGACCCTATTGGGGCCCTTACTGGTCTCCGTACTGGAGCCCGTGGCCGTATTATTGGTAGACAGGGCTTTGGATCGTGATCACGGCCAGCCCACCGATCAGAACTAGATCAACTACCTGCCCTGTCTGATCAACATATTCCCGGAGCAATGCGCGCAGGTGGTCAAGCGTGAGCGTGGGCAAATTGGAGAGCCTCCGCAAGCTGGCGATGCAGCCGCTCGTCGATTGGACCATGGTTTTCGGGAAACGGGGTACGAGACACAAGCCCTGAGATGAGGGTGCGATATCTAGTATGCCACCGACAGGCCGTCTCATAGGCCTCCTGCACCAGCGAGTTCTGTAGGGCCGTCCACTCGACGGAATCGTTCACGAGAATTTCAAGCCAGAGGATGCGAGCAATTCTCGGATGATGCAGCGCATCGTCGAGGGAGACCATTCCAAGATAGGCTGGAAGCAGTTTGAGCACTGGACAAGTGGGCGTCGGAGGCATGGGACAGAATTCTACTCTGGTCGTACCGCATTGCCAACTCGAACGGCACAAGCCGCTTAGACCGCCATCTACCTCTACTACGCTGCTTTCCACACAACATCTCAACCGAGAACCCATCCTGAGGGCCTGTGGTCTCCTAATCTCTCTATTGGAGACCGCGAGTTTCTGATTGGGAGCCCCTGCTATGGGCCTCTCTCACCGTTAACTACCTTTTATGAACGCTTCGCGCCCACGCCAGAAAGTTACAGATCGTGTATCCTGCCCTTTTATAGTTCCAGTAGACTCCGCATCGCTCACCTCGATGGATTGACAGGCCGGCACTTCAGCGTGAATCGATCTTTTTGTTAACGCATGGATCTCGTTTCGTTCAGCAGCGAGCTCCTGTTCAGACAAGTTAATGTCGTCCGGGGATACCGCGAATGGGAAGACCCCCTGTTTGGCTCGCGCCGTCGCGGCTGCTCGAACAATATGACCGGTGATAGTACCCACCTGTTCCGCATACCCATAGACCAGGGCATGGTCGCATAATTGATTGATGAGTCGCGGTATTCCACCGGTGACGCGAAACACGACTCGACCAGCGAGCTCAGTAAAGAGACGGACATGGCGACCTGCTACCTGAAGACGATGATCGATGTAAGCCACCGTTTCGTCTTCTGCGAGATTTTCCAGCACATATTCCACCCCGATCCGCTGCGCGAACTGCACCATTCCTGGCCCTTTCAGGAGGTCCTGTAATCCTGGTTGGCCGGAGAGCAAAATCTGCAGTGATCGGCGCCGTCCATCGTTCAGGTTCGACAACAGTCGAAGTTCTTCTAATACGTCGCTCCCGGCATTTTGTGCCTCATCGAGAACCAAGAGTACCCGTCGCCCGGTGCTGTATTCCTGCTCAAGAAATCGTGCAAACTCTTGAAAGAGCTCGACCCTGTTTCTTCCATTCGTCGGTACGTCGAACGCGGCTGCAATCCACGGCATCAATTCGCCCATCCCGCCATGCATATTCGACAAGACACCGATGACCCATGGATGGCCGGACTGATCCAACAATCGATTGAGCAGTGTGGTTTTTCCTGTGCCCGGGCTCCCTGTCAGGATGATGAAGGAGGCGCTATTGGCCAGCCCATACTCCAACAGACTCAAAGCCATTTTATGCTTGGCTCCCAAATAGAGAAAGTCGGGATCTGGCAACAACGTGAACGGCTTGGTCTTCAGTTGATAGTACGTTTCATACATCGTTGTGACTCAGCGAACAGCGTTCACCAGCTTCCGCCCTTGCCGTAGGGTCAACATGCCACGACCGCTTTTATTCAGCACTCCTCCCAGAATCGGAACGGTGCCTTTCACGAGATCCATCGCTTGTTCGACTTCCTCTGAGACGGTGCGCCCCTCCTCCAGGACCAACACCATCGCATCAAGATTCGAAACAAATCCCACCGCGTCGGCACGAGACAAGAGTGGCGGGAGGTCGAACACGACCAGCCGCGCAGGATAGCGATGCTTCAGTTCGTGGACCAGGCTGGTCATTCTTGGCGACGCAAGCGCTTCCGCCGAATTTCTAATCGATCGCCCCCCCGACAGAAACACACAGCGACCGATCCCTGGATGAATGAGCAGTTGCGCGAGTGGGGCGTTGTCGAACAGATACTCAGTCAGCCCTGGAACAGGCCCTATCCCAAAGAAACGATGGATCGTCGGCCGATGCAGATCGGCATCAACCAATAGTACCGTGTGAGCCAAATCCATAGCCAGGGAGAGCGAGAGGTTGACCGCCGTCAGTGTCTTACCCTCCTGGGCGGTGGGACTGGACACCCCGATGACGTTCCATCCCTTTTGACGATACTGCTGGAGAACTTGCGCGCGCAACACCCGATACGCATCGACAAACGGACCTTCATCGAATCCGGTGATCAATCGCTGCTCGCGCATCACGTGGTCAGGAAGCGCAATAGTCTTAGTTGCGCGATACACGATTGGAGCGTCGGAGCGTCTTGAATCCCCATCTAACCGGCGCGGATCGCCCCCTGCCGATTCGGTTTGTTGTCGAAACCGTTCCTGCGCGTGCTGGAGATAGTCCATCAGATTCCTGTCCCTTTCCTATGGTGGTGTCAGCCGAGTTTTCTAAGGATTGTGTACCAGAGGACGTCCAATGGCCTCCATGTCAGATGCAGAACGATCGCAACAACAGCGACCGCACCCAGAGCGGAGAGGCTGACAGCCACACGCCGACGGGCCATGGCTGCCACTTCATTCCCTGAAGGCAAATACGGAACGACGACGATCGGAATGCTTCGCATCGTGCGGGCGAGCTGCTCCCTTGTATGGACCCTGCCGTCGAAATTGTCTGCAGCAACGCCGCTACCGACTCCACCAAAGATCGCAAACAAGGCTCCGAGCAACAAGATCGCCGGACGATTTGGACGACTAGGCTTTTCAGGTAGTTCCGGGGGATTAATCAAGGAGAACCGCTCTCCCTTTCGCTGAACCTCCAATTCCGCCGACACTTGTGCTTCCATCATACGAGACGTGATTTCTTGGTGTTTGCGCACGGAGTTTTCCCGATCCCGAATCAAGTCTAGATACTCAGGCTCGATGGTGGGCGTCGATTCAAGGCGTTTGGCATATTCAGCTAGGCGGCGTTTCAACTCGCTGCGCGCAGCTTCCATAGCCTCCAATGAGGCAGTCGTGGAACTCAGTTGCGACTGAATGTTGATGTAGGCAGGATTTTCCGGTTTGATCGGCGTTGGGACGGCATCGCGAGTGCTCGCAACTTCCAGCTCCTTCTCAAGCGAGGCCACAACTTCCTGAGCCTGAATCACATCAGGATGGGCATCGTTCATACGTTCCCGGAGTTCAGCTAAGGTTGCGCGTTCCGCCATGAGGCGCTTGGATAATTCGTCGCGTTCGTCCGTCTCACCGACCTCCTTTTCTAACGACGACAATTCCTGTTTCAATTTGATCATATCCGGATGGTCCGGCTTCACATAGGCTGCCAGACTGGCCGACTGAGCCCGCAATGCCTTCAGCCGTTCATCAACGTCCAACAATCGTTCCCCACTCGCGCTGATGATCGGCGTATGAGGTTTTAATGTCGCAAGTTCGCCTTCGAGGTAGGTCTTACGTTCCCGCAGACTCCTGATATCCCGGTCGGCATCGATCAGTTCCCGTTGAGCCTGATTCAGCAAAGCCATATTGAGCTGGACAAGCTCCGGTAATGCTCCGTCCGCTCGCTGCTTAACTTTAGCGAGCTTCTCTTCCAACTCTTGTATGTGTCGGGATAAATTTTCCGACTCCCGTTTCAGAAATAGCGTTGTTTCTTGGGCATGCCGTTCACGGGTCTTTAAATTTTCGTTGAGAAAGAGGCTGGTCAGTTCGTTGGTGACCTTTTGGGCCACCTCCGGCGCCTCACCATCGTAGGCCAGGGTAAAGGCGATGGTCGCCTGAGTCGGATTCTGCGATCGCTTATCGATTACTTTGACATTCATGACCTCGATCTCAATATCGTCTGTAAATCGCTCGAGCACCTCCTCCGTCGAGCTTCGAGTGCGAAGTCCCTGGTATAGGTTGTACTGTTCGACCATGCGCCAGAGTGTGGATCGGCTGAGCACCTGTTGCTTGATCGTCTCAATACGCTGATCGACATAAGTCGCGATAGCTGACCGCACAAGATCGGGAGGAATTTCTTGCTCCTCGATCAAAATCGTTGCAGTCGAGCGATACACCGGCGGCCAGAGAAACGCCAGTGCGACGCTTGCCGCTAGAATCGACGCACCAACCATAAGAATCAATCGTCGACGGCGGCGCAGCACCGCCAAATAATCCGACATGGATGGCGTGCGTGGTTTCGTCGCCGCACGCCCTTGCGCTCTCTGATCATTGCCTAGCGGGAGATTGCCCATTTGAGTCCTTCATAGCGGAGCACCAGAAACATCGAGTGCGCCCCATTGCGTTGGTTGAGGTCTTCGACAGATCGTTCTGCAAACGTATACGTGGCGTCAACAGTCCATGACTCGGCGAAGTTCCAGGAGAGGCTAGGGCTGACTGACAAGAACCTCGTGCTTGGAAAGGCACGACTCGACGAACTCGTGGCGATTCCTGAGACAAAATAGAGTCCCCCGGAGAGCGATGCCGTCAACGTCTCGTTGACGTGATGAATGAGCGACCCTCCCACTCGATCCGTCTGGAGCAAACGCCCAAACCCGCTGGGATTGATTCGTCGACTCCCATCGACCCGAACCGTCGTTTGCTCATACTGCTTGCTCAGCGAGGCATTGTACACCCAGACAATTTCCTGGCTGCCCACGGATCCAAATCCGGGGATGTCCAAGTCCGAGTTGACCAATCGTCCGCCCCCTCCGACAGATCCGATCAAGCGATCTCCAAAGTCATGAGTCCAAGTCCCCTGTGCACCATAATAGGTCGATTCCAGTCCGGCGGATGGAACGCTGACCAACGTGTATTCACCGGTCACCTGAACCTGGTCCAATTCAGTCAGGTTATAGGTCGGCCCGGCTGTTCCTCCGTGGACCCGATAGTCGAAAAGCCCAAGACGCTGTCCATCTTGATAACTCGCATCGACAAAGTTATACACACTGGTCCAGGAGAGCCGTTCGGTGATACCGACCTTCCAACTTGGATTGGCGGTCCACATGTTCCGTTGGGTAAAAGACAAGACGAGACCGGTCGTCTCCAGCTCTCCACGCAGCGTGTTGTCGTTGGTAAAGCCGCCTTCAAAACCAAAGGTATGCCGATCTGTACGATACGACGTCCGCAGCGGGAAGTAGTAATTCGTGAAGGTTCTGTCTTGATCCCCAAAGTAATGGACAAAGTCGGCTCGACTTTCTCCTTCTACAGATAATGATTCGGTCGCGCCTTTGAATCTGAGAGCCGGAGTCACCCAATTCCCCACCACTTCGTTGTTGCCATCACGCAACAGCAGATTGCTGTTGTAGATACCCTTGACGCTCAATGAAGGGACCGCCGACCATTCTGCCGCTGACACCTCCCCTCTCCAACTACCCATGGTCAACATCAACATACCCATCAACCAGCACGAAAGGCACGGGCTGCATGGCTTCCACCAGGACATTGGGCGACAATCAGCCTGTGGTTGTTCCATTCCGTCAAGGCACCATCACCACATCGCCACGCTGGAGGAGTATGTTCTGATGTAAGTCCCGGCCCTTCCTCGCATCACCGTAGCGGAAGGGAAACACGAGTTCGTCGGTTCCGTTTCGGCGAATGATCTTGATGTTGTTCTCTGACGCATAGGCCGTCAACCCACCGGCCATACTCAATGCCTGCAACACATCGGTATGGTGTCCAGCTTGATATTCACCCGGCTTATTCACCCGTCCCAACACATAGATGCGATAGCTGAGGACCTTGAGCACCGTCACGGTCACGTTGGGATTCGGGAGGAATTTAGTCAGACGCTGCGCAATCTCGCTGCGAACATCTTCGACCGTCCGACCAGATGCCTGAACCTCTCCGATAAGAGGAAACGAAATCATCCCGTCCGGCCTGACGACGAGCTCCTGCGTCAACTGTTCATCCTTCCAGACAGCCACCTTGAGCATATCTTCTGGACCCAATAGATAAATCGGTTCGACGTTTGTTGGTTCGTCGCCCACCGGCTCGGCCAGGAGCGACCGGCTTCCGTCGACCATCGAGAGACCAACACACACGATCATGACGGCCACACGACTGACCTGATATTTGCCCATAGATCGCATCATGATCATCCTGCTACTTCTCCAAGTAATGTTTTGGCATCATCCAAGCCGTCGAACGGCGTCCCGGAAGCCAGGGCTTTCTTGAGGTGGGTGACCGCGTCCGTTCCTCTCCCAACCTTCACATAAGCCGCACCCAGGTGATAGTTGAGGATTGGATGATCTGGCGCCATGGCCGTCGCCTGCTGCAGGACCCGGACGGCATCGGCCCCATGGCCGAGCTTATGATGCGCCCAGCCTAGTGTATCGAGCAGATACGGGTTGGCTTTCTCTGCTTCAAATAGACGACTCAACGCCAAGGCTCGTTCAAGACTCTGAGGATCTCCCTTGTGATCGACCAATGCAGCCGCAAGGTTGTTCGCCGCCAGGAGCGACGCAGGAGCTCGCTTCAACACCATCTCGTAGTGTCCGATGGCCTCATCATGGCGTCCCTGTGCGGACTGACTCAGGGCCAACAAAAGGCGCAGCTGTTCATTCTCCGGACTGACCTCCAACCCCTTGCGAAGCACGGCATCACCGTCTTCCGTACGCTTCTGGGCCTGATGAAGTCGAGCCAGATGCACATAGGGAGTCGTCCATTTCGGGTTAACACGAACTGCGGTTTCTAACTGAGAGATGGCCACAGCCGGCTCGCCCTTTGTGAGGAGGAGCTCACCGAGAAAACCCGCGGCATAGGGATGCTCCGGTGACTTCGCCAGCAGAGTTTCCAGACGTTGCTGGGCTTGCACCATGCGACCGCGTCGCACATCCAGCTGCACGAGCGCCATGAGCGGCTCCGCCGCCTGTGGCCGTTTCTGAGCGGCCTTGGCGTACGCCGCTTCAGCGATATCCCACTGTTGTTGCGCCAAGGCGACATGCCCTTCCGCTAAGCTTGCGGCGCCCTCATCGGCTCCGGCTCGGCGCAACCGCTGGAGCGTATCCTGACTCTTCTTCCAGTCTTTTTCCTGCAGTTGCAACTGAAAGAGCATGCCAAGGAGCGCCACATTGCCTGGTTCTCGCGCGAGTAGCGGATCCAGTCTCTGCTTTGCATCCTTAAATTGACCGGCTGCCGCATCAAGCCCCGCCAACAAGGTGTGCGCCTCCGTCAGGGCAGGCTTGAACGCAAGTGCTTTATCCAGACTTTCACGGGCCAGTGCCGGTTCCCCGGCCAGGAGATGCGCTCTGGCGAGGAGAACATGCCCTTCGGCCATTTCCGGTTGATCTTTGAGGACAGAGCGAAAATCGAGGATCGCGTCCTTCCCATTACCCCGCTGAAGCGCAATCTTCCCTCTTAATAAGAGGGCATCGCTCGAGCGCGAGTTTTCTTTCAGCACGGTTTCGATCGTCCGTGCGGCTTCCTCAACCTTGCCTTCAGCCCAATCCAAACTCGCAACCTTCACCTGCGCCTCATAGGCTTCAGGTTTTCCCGAGAATGCCTTGTCCATCTCATGGTAAAGTTCTCGCGCCTTCTCAACTCGCCTGGTCGATTCGTACAGACTGCCCAACGCCAGCCAGACCTTGCCGTTGTGTGGCAACTCCTTCCGGGCTTGTTGCAACACCCCTTCTCCCTGTTCCACACCGCGACGCTTCCCCAGATATTCCGCCAATGACAACCAGCGTTTTTCATTGTCCGGTTCCGCTCGAATCGCGCTTCGTATAATGGCTTCGGCCTTTTCATATTGCTGTTCGCCGTCATAGAAGGCGACTTGACGCAACCGGTGATTGAACACCGTCGGCTCCAGTTTGACGATTTTCTCAAGCGTCGCCTCAGCTTCTGCCTTCTGCCCCTGTTTGATCAGCGTGGTCGCCAACACATCCAGCAATTCCAGGTTATCCGGATGGATTTCCAAGGCTCGACGCAGAAACGGGACCGCTTCTCCTGTCCTCTGGACGGAGGTATAGAGCGCCGTGATCAGCAACGCCGCATCCACCTCCGTCGGTGCGGCGGCAATGAGTTTCTCGGCCTGCGTGATCGCCTCTTTGGGACGGTCGGAGAGGGCCGTGATCGAAATTTTGATAGCCTTCGCCGGAACATGATCCGGTTGTTTCGTCAGTAACCGATCCGTAATCTCTTTAGCTTGGTCCAATGCCCGAACCTCGAGATAGTACTTCGCCAATTTGATCTGGGCGCGATCATGATGTGGATTGAGTTCGACGACCTGCTGATAGGCAGCAAACGCATTGCGCCAGTTCTGCTCTTTTTCTTCGACTTGGGCATAGAGAAAATAGGCGTCGGCATCCTTCGGATCGATCTGGAGCACATTCCTGAGGGCGATTCTGGCTTTGGGGAAATTCCCTTCCTGGAAGTATTCTTGAGCCTTCAGCTGATATTTGGCCTTACGTTCTTCAGCCCCGCCACAGGCGCTGAGCGCCACCGCAATGACAAGAACAAGTCCACACGCGACATATGGCTTCATGTCCATTCTCCTCTGTTTCCCTCTCATAACCACCAAGCGCGCAGCATGACCCCGGCCAGCATCACTAACGCGACGATGCCGAGACGCGTCACGGCAGACACCCGTATGTTCAGCAACAATTCAAAGGCAAAGAACAGGACGATTAGCTTCGCCGTCAGAAGTCCCATCGGAACATCCCCGACCGTCATCCCCGGCAGAAACGGCAGGACCCCCGCAAACAGGATGATGAGGTAATCCAATGGAGTCGTTTGAAATCGCTCTTCGCCGACCAAACGGACTGCAAGGACTACGAGCACCGCCAACATGGCGACACCCACATTGACCGGAGTGAGAACCTTGGCCATCACCTCGCGCGGGAAGACGTCGCTGTAGTACATCACCGAGGTGCTGCCGATATACAAGGCTGCGCGTACGGCCCAAGGCGCGGCGGAGGGGAGAAAAAACGAGGCAAGTACAGCGACCGTCAAGACTCCCGCAATAAAGCCGGCATCAGATGGAATCTCACGCGGGACAAAGGTAGCCCCAATCAAGTACATCGGAATCGCCAGATACAGGATTGTGAGCGACACTTCACCGACCGACCATGGATGGGAAGCGCGTTCTACTCGAGGTTGAGCAATCGATGACGAGTCGCCCTCAGCCCAAACCGTGACCTTCGGCATACGAACAAAGAGACCGAACAGCCCACCTGCAAATATCACATACAGAGCAACCAACAGCCCGTCCGGTTGCCAACGAAGGAGATAGGCACAGCCCACCATAACGGCATGGATCACGTAAATAAGCGTTACCGCCTGCCCATGCGTCAGTCCGCACGCCAACAATCTGTAATGGACATGACTCCGATCACCGACGAACGGCGATCGCCCTTGCACATAACGGTGGATCATGACGCCGACCGTATCCAACAACGGCACTCCCCAAAGAAAGAGCGCCAGGAGCGGACTATAGGCCGTCCTTGTCTGGTCGGTCAGAAGGATGGCGGCAACTGCCAGATAATGGCCGAGGAATTGACTGCCGGCATCACCCATGAAAATCCTGGCCGGATGGGTGTTAAATCTGAGAAACCCAAGTAGGCCCCCAAGAACGGACACCGTGAGTAACACCAGCAAGGTTTCATTCACTTGGTAAGCTAAATACGCGATGCCGGCGAAGCTGATGAGCGCCAAACCTCCAGCCAAGCCGTCGAGTCCATCCGACAGATTAACGGCATTCGTGACGCCGACAATCACCATCACTGTAAGAGGAACCGAGAGCCAGGCAGGAATGAGCAGATCGTCGAAGAAGGGAAGTGATGACACGCGGATGCCGGCGAAGACCACGACAATGACCGCGGCTAGGATCTGCCCGGCGAACTTCACTCGGTAGCTAAGGCCGACTCGGTCATCCCAGATCCCGAACATCAAAATGACGGCCCCACCGAGCAGGCTCGAGAGAATCAGCTGATCCTTCGGCGCCCAGACGAGAACTGCGACGAAGGTCGCGATTGCAAACGCGATACCGCCGACTTTGGCAATCGGCTCACGGTGGGCATGCCGGTCTCGCGGTACATCGATGAACGCCAGGCGTCCGGCCGATGCGGCCAGCGTCGGGATCAATGCCATGCAAATGATCAAGGATCCCATAAAACTGAAAAATAAGACGGAACCCACTTCACCTTCCCTCAGTCAGGAACATACCGACTCAATAACGGGGTGACGAGACCAGCCAGAGTTTGCAACCGTTCGTCAACGACCGCTTCGCTCTCTCCTGCATGAACAGCTGAACTTAAGCGTACGAGCGCGCCATCCGCCCGTTGCCTTGTCAACGAATCCCAGAAGAGGAAAAACTTCACCATGTACTCACTGGTCATCCAACGATCTCGCTGTTTGAACCAGTAGTAGACAATCTGCTTATGCCCGCTTTTTTGGATCACCACTCGATTGATTTCCTGACCCGGCTCTCCGCCGGACACCCGATCTATCTGTATTGGTTCGAACGAGGTAATTTCCCAGCCGCCGCCGGGGATACATTGCTTGGGCGAGTGTGAAGACCGACCTTTCTTAGGAGATAGGTAATAGGCCATATAGATATTCACCGGAGGTTGATCCGGCGTGGTGTAATCGGCCAAGACGTAATCGTCCAACTGCAACGCGTCGAGATATTGTCGCTCCATCGGGGAAGCGACTCCTTCCCATGCCTGGAGTCGCAATGGAAATTCCGAGAGCGATTGTCTCGACGGGGGAGAAAACTCCTCCTGCACCAGCAACGGAGCGACAGGTACCGCCAAGATCAGAAGGGCCAGACCGCTTGAGAGCGGGATCAGGGTACGGCGACTTCTATCTAACGGTATGACCGGCTGGCCCGTACCGGGCAGGCCGATCAGTTCAACGAATGGACGCGCCTCAGCCCCGCTCCCTATTCGTGCGAGAAGCCACATCTCCAGGCAGAGCAGCCCCAGGCTCGCAACAAACATGATCCACCCTTCGAAGAAGTGGGTAAACCCTTCGGCTGCGCCGGACCCGTAATATTCGACCAACACACCGATCGCGCCGATTCGAAAGCCATTGAGCAGGATCGAAATCGGGATGCTCGAGAGAACCAGCACTATGCGCTTCCAGAACGATTCACGGTACAGGTAGGCTCCCAGGATCGTCAGCGTGGTGAGGGGAAACAGGTACCGTAGCCCGCTGCAAGCCTCCACCACTTGCAGTTGAATCTTCCCCAAATCGATCACATTGCCGTCTCGGAAGGCCATGACACCGATCGATTGGAGAAATCCGATACCCAAGGCCGAGGACCAGAGCTGGAGACGGCTTGAGAGTTCGTACTGCAGAAATGTGGGTGGTGGGATGGCGGCGAGCAGATAGCAGAGGGGAAAGGCTAGCTGCCAAATACCCGATAATCCGATGGTGCAAGTCAGCATTCCAAGGATCACCAGCCAGAACGAGAGATGCACGACCGCGTACATCGCAGCAAACTGTCCAACGGCATAGACGAACAGCCCAACGGCAACGATCGGAACCCCCCACCAGAGGCCATAGGGTTCGATCGATTGAACCCGTCCCCATCGCATCCACACCATGTACAGCGAGATCAGTGGAATAAAAGGACCATGACTGTTGTTATCCTCCAGCCACGCTTCTCCGAGAAACCGCAGGCTATCCGCGTAGAGGTAGCCGAGAATGGTCGCGATGACGGCGAGAAACACCCACAGGAATGGACTCCTCCGGTTCAACGAGGAAGGATCAAAAGACAGGCCAGAAGAAGGCGACAATGCATCGAGGGTTGTAGGTTGAGTTGACATATTGTATTCCATCAAATGGTTCGGTGCAGTCTATTCCTGGTCGATCCACGGGTGGCCACATCAGAATCAAGATTGTGTTAACTGATTGTTAAAAAGGGATGACGTTGACGAAGAGTTACTGGACGGTAAGGTCGCGCGGGCGGCCTGGCTGATTGGAAGCCATTCGGCCTAAGAACCGTTTTGTGATTTCCCACCAGGGCGCTTCTTCGTTCCACGATTCCGGCCCCTTCTCCCCCCATCCACCCCAGATCACAACTCCATCGGCATGTTGAGAGACGGTATTCAACTGTAGCTCCCAATACTCGGGTTCGACGGGTTGTAACCGCAGCTTCTTATTGGAATCGTGGTATTGCGGCCACAGAAAGGCATAGACCGGTTTTCCGTTGGCCTTCCGCTTAGCCTCAGTGAGTTGAGCCACGGCATACTGAACCCAGCCCTGACGATCCGGATAGTAAGTGTACAGGGTCGGGTACAACGCATTTAGCCGTGCCGCCATCTCATCCAATCGGTCGTTGTCCTGTTGCCACGCCTGAAAGTCTTTGTTCCCAGGGCCTCGAATCGCTCGCCAATAGTCCGGCAATGGAACCGTTCCATAGGCCCCCAGCTGGAGGTCGGGTGCTTCGGCCTTGATCCACGAGAGGATCGCCAAGATCTTGCCGACATTCTCCTTGACGATCTTCGGATCTCCCTTCAGCGGCCAACGCTCAATGTCAATCACCACCCCCTCCGGCGCCCCACGTAACTCTTTTGCAACAGATCGTACGGTTCCTTCAGGCGGCAAGGCGTCGTGCGGCTGGCCCTTCGGAAACAAACGCGACTCATAGAGCAGCTTGATCGGGCGTATGGGGTAACCGCTAAAAGAAGGTTTATTCTTATAGAGTGTCGCATCGAATACGACGAAGGGCCTTTGAGCGGCAACCGCGCTCGTGGTGACAGAATCAGAGGGCAGGGACACACCAAGGACGCCGACCATCGCCAGCCCCAAGACAAGACATCTGGACCTTCGTGGCCGTATCATCCTTTTCGTCCCACAGCGAGAGGGTGCTCCAGCGATTCCGGCACCGCCGCCTTGACGGGAGAAGCCTCCGGTGCAGCCGATTCCAACAACAAACGCCAACTATCGAGGGCGTGGAGACGGGAATATTTCCTGTCAAAGGCTCGACGCGCACACGATCCTGCGTCGGTAACCTCGCACCCCTCCTGAGACAGGCGGAGTATGCAGTTCGTCAAGGCATCGACTTCACCGATACAGAAACTCCATCCACATCGTTCTCGTTCAAGAACGCGCGCGATCTCGCCGTCTGGATCACCGATGTGAATGATAGGCCGTCCAGCTGCGGCGATCCCGTAAAATTTACTCGGCACGATCAACCCTTCCAACGTCGGTCGTAACGACACAAAATGCACGTCAGGGAGCGACAGGCTCCAGCGCAGACGATCCGCCGACTGATACGGGAAAAACTGAGTATTCGTTAACCTACGTCGAGCCGCCTCCGCGATGAGCCATTGCCTCGCAATCCCATCGCCGACAAACACAAAGGCAATCTCCTTCACATCATTCAGCTTCTCCGCGGCGTCGATCATCGTCTTGAACTCGTGCACGTGACCCATGTTCCCCGAGTAGCCCAGAACGAATTTTCCTTCGAGGCCCCACTCCCGGATGAGCGGGTTATCGCGCTTGTCGATCGGCTGAATAGCATCACCATCAGCCCAATTTTGGATGATCGTGATTTGATCGGAAGGGACGCCTTCTCCCCGCAACCGCTCCGCCATGATTTCGCCTAAGACAACGTTCGATCGCCCCTGCCGTAACGACTGGTTGCGCAATCGCTTGAGCATGGGTGCCGCAAATCGGACGCCGTACACATCGAGAGACGTTGCCACTTCCGGAAACAGATCCTGGACCCAGTTGACTAACACACCTCCCTTGAGCTTCACTACCCATGCCGCAGGGACCGACATCATCGGCGGATCGGTCTTTGCGACCACAATGTCCCCTGGTCGGATCAGGCACAGCAAGCGCCAGGTCGCCGCCAAGTAGAATGTCAGGTAATCGATCACTCGACCCCACAAGCTGGCTCGCCCGAACCGAGACGTGCGCACCCGATGCACCTGCACACCTCGGATGGATTCTTTTGCTGGGAGCGAGGCTTGGGCATTCCCGTATAACTGACACCCAGTGATCACATGAATCGTCTGACCGCGCGAGGCCAGGTCGAAAGCCAGGTCACTAAGGAGCTGGCTCGTCGCCGAATGATCGGGATGGAAGTAGCGATTGACGAAGACTATTTTTCTTGCCAGCTCTTTGGCCATCCGGTTCCTCCAATCGTTCCTTCACCTTGAGATCGATCATGTATTCGTACATCGTCCGGAGCATGCAATACCGCAATCCTGCTCGACCGTCCAGACAGCCTCCCCGTACCATATAGAGATAGATAAATACCCAGAACGGGCGACCAGGAAGTCTGTACGCGACTTGTTTCATAGCTTTTCGACGAACAATGGGATTGCCCGACCACATTTCCTGAATGGCAATCCTTTCCCGTTGCTCCATTACTAAACCGGCCGCTTCCATCGTGGAGTAGCGGTTATGGCGTTCAAGCCAATAGGTAACCCCTTTGTTGAACGGGTAATGCAGCAGATGTTCATTCAAAAATCCTGCTTCCCCGTGTGCCACGTACTGTTCGTTGATCTCTCGCTGGACGGTCACATGCCCCACGCGGACCAACCTGCCGAACCACGTCGGATATCCGCTACTGCGGCGGAGCCACCGTCCAAACCAATAGTCTTTTCTCCTCATATGAAACAGACTGACCGTCTGATCGGCTGTCTCTGTCGCTGATCGCATTTCCGCCCAGAGCTCAGGTGTGACTCGTTCGTCGGCATCGACCATGAGTACCCACGGATGCTTATAGGGCACCTCGTTCAAGCCGGCATTCCTTTGGGCCGCGTAATTGTCGAACCGTCGCTGTACCACTCGGGCGCCCATCTCCTCTGCGATCTTGACCGTTTGATCATTGCTGAATGAGTCGAAGACGACGATGTCATCGGACTCTTCGACCGACTTGAGGCATTCGGCCAGATTGCGTTCTTCGTTCAGCGTCAGGATGAGAATCGACAGGCTCATACCGTTACTCCATAGTCCGTGAGAGTTGTCGAGGTGCCTTTCAGAATGTGAAGTCTACTCCTCTAAAAAAACGAAGGAGCCACATCAACATCAAGTTTGTGTTATCAGAATGTTAAGAACCGAGGGGGGACCTTAGCGCATGACACCGCTTAGAACGATTCAATATGGCCACAACGCTGTGGAAGAGAAGAGGTCGTCGATAGGTTCTATGGCTTCTTGGCGATGGCAATCAACGACTTCGCCAATGTTGGAATGCGTCCGACTCTTAAGAACGAGATGTCTTGAAACCCTGCTTCGAGCAGGAGCGCCCTCAGCGTCTTCATGGACCAAAACTTGATATGTCCGTGATCCCACAGAGCAGTGAAGTGGGCATCCATACGTCCGGAGAGTGCCAACGCCACGTTCTTCCAATACCCGTGGTATGGCGTCGACACGATGGCGGTACCCGATCGCTCAACAAGGTCATAAAGTGTTTTGGCGAACGTTCGAGGCGCATACAGATGTTCGACAACCTCCAAACTTACGACGATCGGAAAACGTCCATAGACAACGGCAAGGTCGTCATATGCTGATCCAGTCCGGAGTGGCAGATGGGGATGGCGGCGCCGAGCGTGTTCCAGTCCCTGCGTGGAGACATCGACACCGGTCGTCTGATATCCCCGTTCGGTTAGAACAGCGGCAACCGCTCCGTTGCCGCACCCCAGTTCGAATACACGCCGATCATCCGGAGCAAGGGAGAGCGAGGCCAAAATGTTCAAGACGGATGGGACAAGGTAGTTGTGGGAGTGATTGAGTTCCCCGTCTTCATACACATACCCTGAGAGATCGACCACTGTATCCGTCATAATTCCTCACGTTCGATGTGATACTTCCTGATGATTCGAGCAGGGTTTCCACCGACTACTGTCCACAGATCCACGTTGCGAAAGACGCTCGCACGTGCTCCAACGATGGCTCGCTCCCCAATGCTGACCCCAGGCCCGACAAAAGCATCCGCTGCGACCCACGCATGGCGTCCGATCGTAATCGGAGCTGTGATCAATGGCATCCCATCGATACGATAATCATGGCTTGCAGTGCAGAGAAACGAGTACTGACTCACCGTGGCGTGAGGTTCGAGTATCACGCGATCGACCGAATAGCACCGCACATGGTCGCCCAGACAACTTCCCTCTCGCATCGTGAGGTTCCATGGTGCCCAAATTCTGGCCGAAGGATAGGGATGAGCGCCGTTTTCGATGTTGGCCCCGAATAATCTCAGCAAAAACCTTCTCCACCCGTGCAGCACTCTCGGACTCGGGCGGTAGGCGAGCCACCAGACCGCACCCCACAAGATCCGACGTGCTCGATCGATAGTGGTTGGGAAGTCAGGTCGAGCGGTGCTCATTTCCGGATTACCCTGCATCTCAACTCAATCCCTAATGAGTGCT
>JAHBWR010000029.1 GCA_019636875.1 Nitrospira sp. | reverse complement strand
ATACTTCTTCTGCTCCGCCGTCAACGTATCGATCACCACGCCCATGCCGGCCAGTTTGAGGCGAGAGATTTCTTTGTCGATATCTGGCGGAACTGGATACACCTTTTTCTCGAGTTTCTTATAGTTCTTCACGATGTATTCGGCCCCGAGGGCTTGGTTGGCAAAACTCATATCCATGACACTCGAGGGGTGGCCCTCTGCGGTGGCAAGGTTGACCAGCCGCCCTTCACCGAGCAAGCTGACCCGGTGACCGTTTTTCTTGAGCGTAAACTGCTCGACGCCTGAACGGACCACCCGGCGTTTGGCAGCCATCTTTTCCAAGGCAGGGATATCCAACTCTACGTTGAAGTGTCCGCTATTGGCCACGATGGCGCCGTCTTTCATGGCGGCGAAATGTTCGCCGCGGATGACGTGAATATTCCCCGTGACTGTCACAAAGAAGTCGCCGACCGGCGCGGCCTGGCCCATCGGCATGACGCGGAAGCCATCCATGACGGCCTCGAGTCCTTTCAAGGGATCCACTTCAGTCACGATGACGTCCGCACCAAGACCCTTGGCGCGCATCGCAATACCGCGTCCGCACCAGCCGTAGCCCACGACCACGACGACAGAGCCACAGACCAACCGGTTCGTGGCACGTATGATACCGTCCATGGTGGATTGTCCCGTGCCGTAGCGGTTATCGAACATGTGCTTCGTGTCAGCGTCGTTGACGGAGATCACCGGGAATTTGAGCACTTTTTTCTCCGCCATGCTGCGCAACCGGATGACGCCGGTGGTAGTTTCCTCCGTGCCGCCAATCACGTTCTTAAGAAGTTCCTTACGCTTGGAATGGAGGTGGGATACCACGTCCGCGCCGTCATCCATGGTGACATGCGGGCGATGGGCGATCGCCGATTCGATATGTCGATAGTAAGTGGGGTTGTCTTCGCCTTTAATAGCGAACGTCGGGATGCCTTCGTGTTGAACCAGTGCGGCCGCAACATCATCCTGTGTGCTGAGCGGATTTGACGCGCAGAGGCGCACATCGGCTCCACCGGCCTTGAGCGTAATGGCCAGGTTGGCGGTTTCCGTCGTCACATGGAGGCAGGCCGCGACTCGTACCCCTTTCAAGGGCTGCTCGCGCTTGAACCGCTTGCGAATGAGCCGCAATACGGGCATGGTGGCTTCCGCCCATTCGATCTTCAGCTTTCCTTGGTCTGCGAGCTTGATATCTCTGACATCGTAATCCACGAAAGTCCTCCTTCTTGATGAATGCCCACGGCTGTCATGAAAAGGGGGACGGGTAAAGGACCCGTCCCCCTTGCCGAAGTGCCAGGGCGCGTGTCGGTTAGAGTCCGGCGTCTTTGCGCAGCACCTTGCTCTTGTCGGTCTTTTCCCAGGTAAATTCGGGTTCGTTGCGTCCGAAGTGCCCGTACGCGGCTGTCTTACGGAAAATCGGTCGCCGAAGCTTGAGATGATCGATGATTCCGCGTGGAGTCAGTGGGAAATGCTTGCGCACGAGTTTGTCGAGCAGATCGACTGACACCTTTTCGGTATTCTTCGTATCAACCAGCACTGATACCGGATCGGCAACTCCGATGGCATAGGCCAGCTGCACCTCGCACTTGTCGGTCAATCGGGCCGCGACGAGATTCTTTGCGATATACCGAGCCATGTAGGAGGCTGAACGGTCCACCTTCGTTGGATCTTTTCCGGAAAAGGCACCGCCGCCATGGCTGCCATGTCCGCCGTAGGTGTCGACGATAATCTTCCGACCTGTGAGACCGGTGTCCCCCATCGGGCCACCGACCACGAACCGGCCGGTTGGATTGATGTGATGTTTTACGCTGGTCGGGTCATAGAGCCCCTTCGGCATCATAGGCTTAATCACCTTTTCCATAAGATCGCGTTCGATCTGCTTCGTGGTGACATCGGGACTGTGTTGTGTGGAAACGACGATCGTATCAATCCGCACGGGTTTGCCGTTCTTGTACTCGACGGTCACCTGAGACTTCCCGTCCGGGCGTACCCACTTCAGAATGTTCTTCTTCCGTACCTCGGCTAAACGCTTCGTCAGTCGGTGGGCCAACACGATCGGCATCGGCATCAGTTCATTCGTTTCATTGGTCGCGTACCCGAACATCAAACCTTGATCACCGGCCCCTCCGGAATCCACGCCCATGGCGATATCTCCGGATTGCTGGTGAATGGCGGTCAAGACCGAGCAGGTATGGAAGTCGAAACCCCACGAGGCATCGCAATAACCGACATCTTTGATGACTTCCCGGATAATATCGGGAATTTCGACATAGGCCTTTGTGGAAATTTCACCGGCAACCAAAGCGATGCCGGTGGTCAGAATGGTTTCGCAGGCCACGCGTGAATATTTGTCTTGAGCGATGATGGCATCCAAGATGCCGTCAGAAATCTGATCGGCGATCTTGTCCGGATGGCCTTCAGTGACCGATTCCGACGTGAACAGATAATTGTCTCTCATATGCCCCTCGTGGGTTCAGGTTATGAAAAGCTGCCGTGATTCTGTCTGTCGTTAATATGAATGTGAGGATGTGGTGCTGAATGACGAGCCACGCACAAGCTCTGCTGATTTTAGAGACATCAATCGAGTTTGTCTATCACTTCGGAGATAGGCGGTTGAAAAAGTTCCACAAGCCGTTAGCTTGACTCAGGTTTTCGGAGACTTGTAACATGGATAAGATTGTCAGAAATTACCGGGGAGTCGAGCACACGTAGCGATCATAAGACCGTAACTCTGCCGAGTCTCGGCAAGTACTATTAAAGTAAAGCAATTATGGGACATCATCTCGCTGCACCGTTCTTAGCACTTGTGGTTGCTGGTGGGATCGTCCTGGGGCCTTTCGCTGGGGCGGAGCCAGCCCAGTCTGGGAAACGATCTGCGCTTGAACGGGGTGTGGTTCAAGTCGGTGACGAAGCACCCAACTTTACTCTGCGCGACCTCACCGGAAAAGTGAGGAGCCTGTCACAATTCAGAGGCAAAGTCGTTCTCCTGAACTTCTGGGCAACCTGGTGTGGGCCCTGTCGCATCGAGATGCCGGCCATGGAACAGCTATATCAAACGTTTCCACGACGGGAATTTGAAATTCTCGCCGTGTCAACCGATGTACAGGGTCCGGCTGTGACAGGGCCGTTTCAAGAGCGACTGGGATTGACCTTTCCCATTCTCCATGACTCGGAGTACCGCACAGGGTTGGCGTATGGAGCGCGGACATTGCCGATCACCTTCATGCTTGACCGCCAAGGGGTTGTGCGGCAGAAAATCTTTGGCGCTCGCGATTGGGCGTCACCTGAAGCCCGTGAATTGATACAGGAGCTGATGAAATCATAGCGATGACACAATCCATCCCACAGATCTCTCTGATTGCTGCATTTTCCGCGGGGCTGCTCTCATTCGTTTCTCCATGTGTGCTGCCGTTGGTGCCAAGTTATATCTCGTACATCACAGGGCTTTCGGTCGAACAGCTCACCGACGCGTCTGAGCGCATAAAATTCAGGAAGGCGATTGTCGTGAACTCCCTGCTGTTCATCGCGGGATTTTCGTCGGTCTTCATCGCCTTTGGAGCATCAGCGAGCTTTTTGGGGCAGCTCTTAATTACGTATCAGGACCTCATTCGGCGAATCGGAGGCATTTTGATCATCGTGTTCGGCCTGTATCTCCTTGGGATTCTGAATCTCACGTTCCTGAAGATGGAACATCGGTATCAGTTCCGTAACAGACCGGCTGGATACCTGGGGTCATTCTTGATCGGAGTAGCCTTTGCTGCGGGATGGACACCCTGCGTCGGACCGGTGCTGGGATCCATTCTTCTCTATGCGGGTACCACCGATTCACTTCTCAACGGGGTCGTGCTGTTGACCTTTTACTCGCTCGGCTTGGGCTTGCCGCTCTTCCTGACGGCGTTGGGAGTGGATCGATTTCTCGCCTATTTCAAAGAAGTGCGCGCCTATCTGTGGGGAGTATCAACGGTGAGCGGGGTGATGTTGATCCTCGTCGGCGTGATGATCTACGCGAATTCACTCACGATGGTGACGAGTTTCTTGGAACGATATGGGATCGGTTGGTATCTCGGCCAGTAGCGAGCCTCGATCTCACCCCCCCGTTCTGCCTGGTTAGCCTTCCTCCTACGAAGACCGCAATCTGATTGGGGGGCCAACCTAGCCTCTGTTGCCGCTATGGCTGGGTATGACCCAGGCTTCGTTCCGCCCTATATCTGCTCGATTAGCACCAGGCGCCAAGTCGACAGGCAGTGAAGGTGTTTCCAAACGTGTCCGCAGAAGGAGTAGATGGCTGGCTGAGGGCTTGGGGAACACCAAGTGTCCCGATTGTCGAAGTGGGCGATGAGGATTCCGATGGTTGGTGAGGAATTCGGGATGAACCGGTTGGAATAGCCGTCGGAGCGGCATCGGACACAGAAACCGGATCCGATTTCTGCGCAAGGAGCGTTTTAGAGGGAGCCCCACCGATTTTTTCCAACAACGTGCTCCCGGCATCGGAGGCGGTACTGTTTGGATATTTGTCCAGGAGGGCGACGAGATTATCTTTTGCCCAATCGTCGGCCCCCATTTCGTGGTACGCCTTGGCTTGATAATACAGGGCATCTGAAGCAGCGGGTTTATCGGGATAGGTTTTGATGACCTGTCCGAACCGGTGCGCGGCGGCAAGATATGAACCCCGTCGGTAATAAAATTGTCCCACGAAGAGGTGCATTTGAGCGATCCAATCGTGGCACTCCTCGAGTTTTTGCTGCGCTTGCGCGTCGTAGCGGCTACCGGGGAAGTCTCTTCTCATCTGTTCGAATGCGGCGATGGCCTTGTGCATTGGTTCAGGGTCTCGGTCGATCGTCTTTGCCATCATGACATGAATTTCACCGATTCTGAATGCCGCATAGGGAGCCAGGACGTGATTGCGATGAAGGTCCATGAAGTGGTTGTACTCGACGAGGGCCTCCGCATATTCCTCTTTCTCAAAATACGCTTCCCCCCGCTTCATGATGACATTGGGATGGTAGTGGTTGTCGAGGGTATCACCGATGAAAATTTGCTCATCCGTTCCACCGATGACCTTCTTGAGCCCACTCCGCACGTCGCTGGGAGTGATATCACCGGCACAGGAGACCAAGAACACGGACCCTAGTGTGAGACACCCAACCAGCCAAAGGCGTGACAGCGTAGGTGACGAAAGGATATCAAGGGGAGAACGTAATGCATTCATACCTACCACACATAGCAAGGAAAGCGGTAAAAATCAATGACACGGTTAGTTTGGTTGACCCGTCCGCTGATGCTCCCTATAATTCCCCGCCGCGGTAGCAGCGTCCATTATTTTGTAAAACATGCTCGTGGTTTATGAAGATGATCCGAGCCAGGCTTATTGGCACAGGCAGCCATTTACCGTCCCGTGTGGTTACCAACGAAGAGCTCGCCGGGATGACAGGGGTCTCTCCGGTCAGTATTGAACGGCTCACTGGTATTCGGACTCGTCGTTGGGTTGCGGAGCATGAAGCGTCGTCCGACATGGCCATTGTTGCTGGGCGTCAAGCTCTGGAGGCTGCAGGGTGTGCGCCTTCTTCTGTCGACGCCATTATCCTGTCCACAACCTCCCCTGACATGGCGTTCCCATCCACCGCGTGCGCGGTCCAGCGAGGCTTGGGATGTAAACAAATTCGAGCGTTTGATGTCTCTGCCTCCTGCTCAGGGTTTTTGTACGCCCTTTCCATGGCGCAGGCCATGATTCAGAGCACCCAGGTGCGGACCTGCCTGGTCATTGGGGCGGAAGTGAAATCGCGATCCCTGGATTACCAGGATAAAGCGACGACCCTGTTGTTCGGAGACGGCGCTGGAGCCGTTCTCGTCCGAGGTGAAGACGATCGCAGCCCTGAGTGGCGAGGGATTCTCAGCGTCAAGTTATATGCCGATGGGGCACACCACGGACTTATCCGCGTTCCTAGCGGTGGGTCAAGGATGCCGCTGACATCTGAGGCGTTCAAAACAAAGGGGCATGCGCTTCGCATGCATGGGGCTCCGCTTTTTCGTTTGGCCGTTCGACGAGTCGAACGTGCGGTACAGGACATCCTAAAGGAATTTGGCGTTCGTTCTGAGGATGTCAGACAGGTAGTCCTCCATCAGGCGAACGGGCGGATCTTGTCTCACATCGCCGATCGCTTAGGAGTCAGCCGCGATCGCCTGGCATCGGTGATCGAACGATACGGCAACACGTCCTCAGCATCTCTACCGATCGCGCTCGATGACGCGGTTCGCAGTGGAAACGTTTCACCCGGAGATCTGCTGCTTCTCGGCAGTTTTGGTGGGGGGCTGACGTGGGCGACCAGCCTTGTTCGCTGGTAGGAACCGCGGATGAGCCACCTGGTCTACGTACAAGCGCATCACCGGCACACGCATTCGACTCAGGAGTGTGAGAGACCATGATGTTCGGTCTAATCCCCAAAGAAGAGGCCTTTTTCGATCTGCTGAAACAAGCGGCCCACAACGTCATAGAAGGAAGCCGTCTGCTCAAGGAATTGATGGAAACCTATACGAACGTCCAAGAAAAGACGTTGAAGATTAAGGACGTGGAACATGTCGGTGACGGAATTACTCATGATATTGCCGTCCGTCTGAATCAGACGTTCATTACTCCCATAGACCGTGAAGATATCCACGATCTGGCTAGCGCATTGGACGATATTCTGGATGCGGTGGAAGCCGTGGCGGATCGCTGCGCCATTTACAAGATCGAACAGCCCACCGCTAGTGCGATTCGGCTGGCTGATATTCTCCACCGAGCGTGCGTCGCGGTCGGCCGTGGGGTCGATGGAATTGGGTTATCGCATGCCGAAATCAAAGAGTTCACTGTGCAAGTCAACAGTCTGGAGAATGAAGCGGATCGCGTGTCACGTGATGCGATTTCAGACCTCTTCGAGAAGGAGCCGAATCCTATTACGGTGATCAAATGGAAAGAAATTTACGAAACGATGGAGGATGGAACAGACCGCTGCGAAGATGTTGCCAATGTGATCGAGCGCATTGTCCTCAAGCAAACGTAACCAGCAAGGAACGCCATGCTGATTGTTGAACGCTCTTCCTCCCCAGATCCTTCCTATAGACACGGCCAGGGGGGCCCAACCGGCTCTCAGTCGTTCGACGCGATATGACGGAACTCAGCGGATTGCTCTTGCTCACAGTGGTTCTGGCTCTTCTGTTCGATTTTTCGAATGGATGGCACGATTGTGCAAACGCGGTGGCAACGGTTGTGTCCACGCGTGTGCTGAGTCCGGTCGCCGCCGTGTTATTGGCAGGTCTGTTGAACGTCGCCGGGGCCTTCTTCTCTACGGCTGTGGCAAAAATGATCGGGGGCGGCATCGTGTTCCCCGATGCCATTACCAATGCCGTGGTGGCGGCAGCGATGGGCGGAGCTATTCTGTGGAATTTCTTCACGCTTCTCTTGGGATTACCCACCAGTTCGTCGCATGCGCTGATTGGGGGCCTTGTCGGCTCGGCCGTGGCCCACGGTGGGTGGGCGGTCGTTCAGTTTCAAGGTCTGCGCAAAATTCTTGAAGCCATGATCGTCTCCCCCTTGATGGGGTTTGTGATGGGGTTTCTTATCATGGTTCTCGTCAGTCGGGTCTTTTTTAAGGTGCACCGAGGGGTCGCTACGAAGATATTTAGTCGGCTTCAAATTGTTTCCGCAAGTTTCATGGCGTTCAGTCACGGAGCCAACGATGCTCAAAAGGTGATGGGAATCATTACACTCGCCTTGGTCGCCTCCGGGCAATTGACCACCTCTGAAGTGCCGACGTGGGTAATCGTGTCCTGCGCGCTGGCCATGGGTCTTGGAACGACCGTGGGTGGATGGCGTATCATCAAGACGTTGGGAATCAAGATGGTCAAGCTTGAGCCTGTTCATGGTTTTGCTGCCGAGACCGGGGCAGCCGCGGTCCTACTATTCACGGCTCACTTCGGACTTCCGGTCAGTACGACACACACCATTACTTCTTCGATCCTGGGTGTAGGATCGACGAAGCGGTTATCAGCGGTTCGATGGGGAGTCACGAGGAAGATCTTTTCCGCCTGGATCTTTACGCTGCCTGGGGCCGGGCTGTTGGGGGCGGCAGTCTATGCTCTGCTCGCGTCCCTCCAGTGAGCCGGTAACTGGCGGTTAGGATTGATGGGGAGGCGAACAACGAATCGGCTTCCCCGCGGATGGTTCGCCTCCACCCAGACTTGTCCTCCATGTCCTTCAACGATGTGTTTCACGATAGCTAATCCCAATCCGGTTCCTCCGAGCTCGCGAGATCGTGCCCTGTCGACACGGTAAAAGCGCTCGAACACGCGTGGCCTATCCTGTTCAGGAATCCCAATTCCAGTATCCGCGACGCTGATATCGATCGCGTTGGCGTGAGGCTCGGTTTTTTCGAGAGCGACGCGGGTCGCGTCGACCGTAATGGTTCCACCCTCCGGGGTGTACTTGATCGCGTTATCGAGAAGATTGGTGAGAACCTGGACGAGCCGACCTTCGTCTCCAGCCACCGCTGGAAGTGCTGCATCGATCATGGTGGTGAGATGATGGCGATTCTTGTCGGCTATGGGTCTGACGACTGACAGCGCACGTTCTATCAGCGACTTCAGCTCAATCGGTTCTTCCTTGAACGAGATGCCGCCTGACTCGATCTTTGACAATTCGAGCAGGTCTTGGATGATCAGGTTCAATCGATCGCTCTGCTTGAGGATGATATCCAAAAAATTCGAGGAAGCCACCGGGTCGTCTTTAGCCCCATCGAGAAGGGCTTCCACGTAACCCTTGATGGACGTGAGCGGAGTGCGAAGTTCGTGCGAGACGTTCGCGACGAAGTCTTTCCGGATTTTCTCCAGCCGACGCAGGTCTGTAATATCGTGGAAGACCAACACGACACAGGCTTCATTTTCTCGTTTGCCTCCCGCAGGGGAGGCTTCAATCTGTAGGCATCGCCCCGTTAGAGGCAGTACGATTTCATCCTGATGATGGGCCGGAGAGCGCAGGATGCCGGCCACCAATTCATTGAGCTGCTGATGGCGAAATAGGTCGATACAAGGTCGACCGCGTGCCTCAATGCGGGAGATGCCGAACATCCGTTCCAATGCCGGATTGACCTGCAAAATGTGGCCTCGATAGTCCATGACCATGACGCCTTCAACCATCGAGGTCAGGACCGCCAGGAGTTGAGCACGATCCTCTGACAGTTCATCAACCTTGGTCTGAAGCTGGTCAGCTACATGATTCAGTGTAGAAGCCAAGAGGCCGACCTCATCTTGTGCAGTGGTCCTGATGTGGAGGGCGTGGTTGCCGGAATCAAGTTGTCGTGCAGCCGCGACGATGTCTGAAAGCGGCTTGGTAATGTTATGCGCCAACCACACGCTGAGCGTAAGGGCTGCGAGGAATGCCACTCCAAGAGCAAAAATGATGTGATCCCGCGTTTCCGATAGCTCACGGTCAAGCACAGCCATCGGCAGTCCCACTCGTACGACAAGCGGTGAAGCGTCCTGGGTCGTGTTCAGGAGGACGGCCCGATACATCGTCCGCTCACCGGTGGTGCGACTGGCGCGGATATCCTGTCCCTGTCCGCTGGTCAATGCCTGATCGACTTCAGGTCGAGACTTGTGATTCTCGAGTGTCGAGAGGTCGATACCTCGGACGGCGCTGTCGGCAAGGACGGTTCCATCGATGGCGATGAGAGTCACCCGGGCCATAGCCCGACTACTGAAGTCGCGCGCGGCGTCCTGGAGCTGAGCAGGGGGGAGGGATGAACGAGCGGTATCAAAGAGGGACTGTAATCCGTACTCGACGAGTTTGGTTTTGGCCTCGAGGGCCTCGCCCAGTTGCGCGAGATGCTGCCGTTCGAGGGCTTGAATCGTCATCACGCCGGCGATAAGCAGGCCACAGGCCACCACCACCAGCGTTCCAGTCATGATCTTCCAGCGGATCGACCACGTCATCCTGGCTCGTCGACGTCTTTCAGTTTGTACCCGAGTGATTTAATCGAGACGATGGCTTCTTCAAGGAGCGGCAACTTCTGTTTCAACCGTCTGATGTGCACGTCGACCGTTCTGGTTGTGCCATGATAGTCGTATCCCCAAACCGCATTGAGCAAGACATCGCGGGTGAGCACGCGGCCCCGATGACGGAGCAAGTGTTCGAGCAAGCCGAATTCCTTGGTTGTCAACGTCACCTCTTGTTTACCAAGGCTGACCTCATGTCGGGAGAGATTCATCGTGAGCGTCTCATAATGATAGAGGTCAGGGTCGGTCTCAGGTGTACGGTCGGCACGACGCAGGAGGGCTTTAACACGGGCGACCAGTGTCTTGGGGCTGAAGGGTTTGGTGACGTAGTCGTCTGCGCCCAGTTCCAATCCGACGATTGTGTCCGACTCCTCCGCTTTCGCCGTCAGCATGATGATCGGGAGCATGGCGGTGCCCGGAGCGGAGCGGAGACGTTTGCAGACTTCCAGTCCGTCCAGTTCGGGTAACATGAGATCGAGGACGACCAAATCCGGTTTATCCTCCGAAACTTTCTTCAGGGCTTCGAGCCCGCTGGTTGCGACGACGGTTCGAAACCCTTCCTTTTCAATGTAGTGCTTGACGAGCTGCAGGATGTCGCGCTCATCTTCGACGATCAGAACCTTCTTGTAAGTCAGGTTGCTCACGGAGATGTCTCAGCGTACGGGTGGTGGAAGAAGCTGTCAAGTAACTGCAGGAAGGCGCGAGAGCGAGAGGAGTCTGCCGACGGACCGGCTATTTGTAGGCCACTGCCGCGCTCGACGGGCCAGCAAGATGAATGACCTCGAACCGCTTGAATCCGACCTCTCCGCACCAGCGACGGAAATCCGCGCCTGAATAATCGAATGCATCGCCGAATTCGATGAGCATGTTGAGGGACATGAGCAACCCCTGCACGTTCTCACGCCGGGCATCGTCAATCAGCGCTTCGATGGCCACCAACGCTCCGCCTACTGGGAGCGCGTCGTAGGCCGAACGAATCAAGTGCATCTTCTTCTCAAGATTCCAGTCGTGCAGAATCATACCCATTGTGATGAGGTCTGCCTTTGGGAGCTGGTCTTTGAAGAAGTCTCCAGCTGCGGTGCGCACTCGACGTTCTAGCCCGGCATCAGCGATGTGTCTCTTCGCAATCGGTTGAACGACGGGCAGATCAAAACTCGTGCATGTGAGATGTGGATGTCGCTTCGCGACTTCAATGCTGAGCAGACCGGTCGCGCCGCCGACGTCGCACAGAGTCTTGAATTGTGAGAAGTCGAATTTTTCTGCGAACGCCTCGAAGTTGATACGAGAGAGGCCGGTCATGGCGCCCATGAATTGTTCCAGTCTGGGCAGGTCTGAATAGAGTTCTTCAAACATGCCTTTCTGCCCGTGCTTGACTTCATTCTGCGGCCGGCCTGTCCGCAAGGCTTCGGGGAGATCGTTCCAAAACTTGAACAGCCGTGCGTTGAGCATCACCAGAATGCCGCCGATATACCGTGGGCTCGCGGCATCGAGGAACAGTGCGCCCTCGGGTGTGTTGAAATATCTTGCCTGTGGGCCGTCGTTCTCACGGTCGAGGAACTTCATTGCCACGAGGGCATCAAAAAAATCAGGATTCGCGCGCGGATGTAATCGTAATTCGTTGCCCAACTCCGCCCCTGTAAGGCGACGGCTCCCGAGCGTCGTGAACAGGCCAAGCTCGACGGCAGTGAGGAGGACCTTTGAGCTCCAAAAACTGAAGGCAGTTTGTAAGATAGTGGAAGGATTCGGAGGCCTATTCATATGGCGTCATTTCCCTTGTGTGTAAAGACGAGTGGCTCGTTGCTCCTGATCAGTGATCTGCTTGGCCTCTGGCTCTAACGTCGGCGAGAATTCCGCAGAGCTCGACGAACACGCGTACATTCCCAGTGGTGTCCTTGCGAGCAACCGTGAAGAGCAGGTCTGATCCGGGGTCGGCATAGAGCGTGACTTCCTGGCTTCCGAAATGCCTTGCGGGAAATTCAGGTTCGGCTATTTCTCCCACGCCGGAGGGCGCAATGGGATAGATACCGAGTCTCGATCCTGTCGTTACCTGAATCGCGTAAAAGAGTGCTTGATTTGGTTGCCCAAACCCATTGATGCCGAGAAACTTCACGTGGAACCGCTTGTTGGCTGGAACGGTGCAGATGACGACATCCTTGCTGCTCTCCCCACTACTCAAGTTGACGATCGCTCCGGTTTGAAAAGGTCGTTGAGCCATGTGAAGCGCCTCCTTCTCTCAAGAATCTGTCACAGCTACGATGTATCAATAGGTAGTGAGCGTACGGGGCAGGACAGCGAGAGTCAAGCGGAGGGCAACGTTCGCAAGCGGTTATTGATGCACGATGATGTTCCCACCCAGATCGTCATCTGCCCGATGAAGGGGACAGTAGAAGCGGTAGGTCATGGTCTCGCTCTCGGCGGTAACCACATCGCTCGATATCCGACTTCTGTCGATCACGATTTGCTCCGTCCCCTCTGGTGCGATGGTGACGCGAACTGGTCGTGTGACCTGAACTCCGCTCTCTTCAAACGATTCGAATAACCCAGGGGCTTCAAAGACATGGGTCCGCTCGGTTGGATTGCTCAACCGGAGAATCAACGGTTCCGTGAAATCAGTACTCTGGTGAAGGACGACCTCCAGGGGAAGCCAAACGGCTTGCTGATGTTCGACATCACGAGCGACAAACACGACCTCCTTCGCCCATCCGGTAGGCACCAGGGCGAACATTCCGTAGCCAATCAGGCACCCCAGCCAAATTCTAACGGCACGAGCGGAATGGCTGACGAACTCTTTCATCTTGTGTTCCCTATGCTCAGCGATCGGCGGATTCGTCCTGTAGAACTATTCCAATTGGAGAAACAGGATTGCCAGTCCTGGCACACTTCCGGTATAGAACTTTCGTCGGCCAGGACCGGCATCCTGCTCTTCATATACTTTCCTCCATAGGAAGATACCAGACCTAGAGGATGCTCACACGTTCCTCACGGTATGACGGTGCTGCCCGTCATCCACCTCCGATATCCCCACGGGTTTCAATGACAAATATCTCACCCTTCACCTCCGGATGGATGTCGCACCACAGGGCATGGTGCACGCTTTCGGCGCCACCGGTGAGCGAATCAAAGTTTGTGGGTGCGGTGGAGAACCGGAGCGTCATCGTCTTTCCCGCATCGAGATGAAACGATTTGAATTTTTTTGCGCGAACCTCAGTCCCTCCTTCCACCTTCACAGGGATGTCTTTGAACAAGGTCGACGCCAACCCATGCGTGACGGAGTCCTGGTTTCGGACAACGATGATCGTGTCTTGCGATGGCATCGTAATACCGACGGTTTCATAGCCGTGCTGTCGATCCTTAATGGTGATCTCTATCTTGGAGGGCGGCGCCTCCATCCCCTTAATCTGTGCATAGGTGGTGCCGGGGACAGCACCTACGGCCGCTAACGTTGCGACGGCGAACGGAATGGCTGATAGAACAGTTCCGAATCGGTGGGTACTCATTCTGACCTCCTCGTAATAGTGTTGAACAGGTATATTGCTCGTCCACTCGGTCCTCAAGTCAGCTCTCGGGCTCGTGCGACTGACGTGGCCCATCACCTCCTCCCAGTCGATTCAGTTCCTCTTTCTGCTCAGGATGCCCCGGCAGTTCGTTGATTACTCCATGCGCATGCGATGTTTCGCTGCACAGGTCCGATGCATCACGCCTCACTTCTCAAGACTCCGGATATAGTGAATCAGTTGCCAGACTTGCTCGTCTGGTAGGCCTTGAAACGCCATCATCCCGGTCCCTGGCGATCCGTTCTTGATGATCCAGAATAGCTGCCCGTCGGGTAGGTCTCGCATCATGGCGCCACAGGTAAAATTCCGCGGCGGTGGGATAAAGGCCGCGCCCATCAATCCCTTTCCATCTCCCAGCTCGCCGTGACACATGACGCAGGCGACCGGCTGCGCGCCTTTCAGGAACAACTCCTTTCCTGCCTTGATAGAACCGGATGACGACGGAAGCGGATTCGTTCTGCTGAGGAAGTCTGCCGGTGCTTTAGCCGTCTTGCGCGGTTGAACGCAAGCACTCCCCTCAGTTCCCCCGGCTGCCGCCGCGACGTCCGGGATCCCCTTGAAGGTCACCTTGAGATAGGTAATGACATCGGCCACACCCTGTTGACCAATGGTCAGTCCCCAGTAGGGCATGTTCGGCGATTTGCCGACGGCTGGGCCGCCATGATTGATCACGTTATAGAGATAGTCCATGGGAAGTTTCTCGAAGGGGATATTCGCGTGGATGGCGGGCTTGGGCTCCAGGCCTGAAGCAGCTGGGCCGTCACCCTTGCCGGTGAACCCATGGCACTGAGCGCAGTATTCCTTGTACAGGGTCTTGCCTCGATCCACGCTCGCGTTAGCGAACTCCGGACTCGTCCAGGGCTCGTAGTAGGTGAAGTCGTGAACCCCTTGCACGGCAAGGAACCCGATCACCGCCCGCAATTGCGCATCCGTAGCATCCGCCAGAAATTCTCCATTGTGGACGGTGAAGTCCTGTGGATTCAGCCCAAACCGGTACAGCCAGTCCATGTTGTACCGTTGCCCGGCGTTCTGTAGCGCGGCACTCTGAGGGCCACCGATGAGCTTTCCGTTCTCCTCGATCGTATGGCAGCCGAGGCAGGCATGAGCCTTATAGGCCGCTGCTCCAAACGTGACATCGAACTTCGTCACTTTGGAAACGTCGAACGCACCCACAGTCACACGCGGGTCTTTATTGTGTTCGGCAAAATAATCCGCGATTGCGTTCGCTTCAGCATCCGTCACTTTTGGGTGTTGCCTCGGGACGCTCGTCATGTCCCATAGATACCCCTTCGCATACAGTGGGGCTTCTTTGCCGGTGAGCCAACGAATGAGCCAAGGCCGTTGATATTTGCTACCGGCCCAGATCAAGTCTGGCGCGTGAAGCTTAAATCTCGATTCAGCTTTCCCTTCCAGCCGATGGCATTGCACACAGGTCTGTTGGATCAGCTCTTTGGCCCGAGACTCGTCATTTGCATGCAGCAGCTTCGGGGAGGCCAGCATTCCGACCAGCATCAGCATCACCACTCCAGCAGCTCTCTTCGATAGATTCATGACCGCTCCTTTCCCCTCAGACGACCGTATCCGCCAACCGTACCTGCGACTATCTCGATAACGGCTTCCATCGACCCTCTGAATCATCCGGCTCCAAATCCTACGATGTTCATACTTACGAGTTACTCTGGAATATCATGCTGCCTCCCATCCTCTTAGAGACCGAGCGCAGAAAATGGATTCATGAGTTTGGTTGTCACTGAAAGGAGGAAAATTCTACTGAACTGGTATCTATGTCACTGCACCTCTGTCGATCCCAAAGGCCGTGCCATATAGGGTGATGGACCAGATCACAGCCAATTCTGTTGACGGACCCTATGGATCTGACGTATCGTGAATGATCAACGCTGACCGTGCAGAGTCCGCCTTGTCGAGCCTGAACGAAGGAGCTACGACCACCATGAAGATCTATCTCGCCAATCCCCGAGGGTTTTGCGCCGGTGTCGATCGGGCGATCGAAATCGTGGAGCTGTCGCTCAAAAAATATGGCGCCCCGATCTATGTACGCCACGAGATTGTCCATAGCCGACATGTTGTGAAGTCGCTTAGGCAAAAAGGCGCGGTCTTTGTGGAAGAGCTGAACGAAGTCCCAGAAGGGTCGGTCGTCATTTTCAGCGCGCACGGGGTGGCGAAGTCCGTATGGGAAGAAGCACGTCGTCGTCGGCTGCACGTGATCGATGCGACCTGTCCGCTCGTGATCAAAGTTCATAACGAGGTGAATCGCGATTATACGCAGGGGTATGAGCTGATCCTCATCGGTCATGCCGGTCATCCGGAGGTGATCGGGACGCTGGGCCAGGTTCCCGACAAGTTTCACCTGGTGTCGTCGGTCGGCGATGTGGAGAAGCTCCAAGTCGAGAGCACGGTCAATTTGTCGTATGTGACGCAAACGACGCTGAGTGTCGATGAATGTCGAGATATTGTTGGTGCGCTGCATGAACGGTTTCCGAACATCAAGGGGCCGCACCAGGAAGATATTTGTTACGCAACACAGAACCGGCAGAACGCCGTCAAGGAATTATCCCGTCGCGTGGATGTCATTCTCGTCATTGGCTCGCCGAACAGCTCCAATTCCAATCGGTTGCGGGAGCTGGGGGAGCAGTGCGGTATCCCGTCCTATCTTATCGACTCAGCCGCAGACATCGATCCCGCGTGGTTGCAAGGAGCCAAAGCGGTTGGGATTGCCGCTGGGGCGTCGGCGCCGGAAATTCTTGTGACCGAAGTGGTCGCATTCTTAAAGATGTCGGAATCGTCTGAGGTCGAAGAGCTTACGGTTATTGAGGAGGATGTCGAGTTTCTTCTACCGAAGGAACTAGTCCAGATAGAATCTTCCAAGAACTCCGTTCCCACGATGGCTCGCTGATCCGGTGCGCGGGCCATACTCTCTCGAATTCGGGCCCATGGCCGTAGTGAATGTGGGCCCTTGTCCTCATGAGGTCCAGGTTCTTCCCCAAAGCACCCTATGAATTGTAGGGGTACTATTGGATCTACCCTATGGGCTGTGTTTTGTTTTGATTTCTCAAAACCCCTGTGGTACAAGGGCCGGAAATTTTTCATTTCCTCATGATGATGTTCTACGTGCCTAAGAATAGGTGAATGGATGCACTTGAAATCACTGAATATGTTGGGATTTAAATCGTTCGCGGAGGCCAAGATTGAATTCCCTGAAGGGGTCACCGCGGTCGTGGGACCCAATGGAAGCGGGAAGAGCAATGTCGTCGATGCCATCCTATGGGTCTTGGGGGAGCAAAGTACCAAGACGCTTAGAAGTGAAAAGATGGAGGATGTCATTTTTAACGGCACGGAGGTTCGCAAGCCGTTGGGCATGGCGGAGGTCTCCCTGGTGATCGGTGGGTTAGATCAGGCGGCGATGAAACTAGATGGTAATTCGGGGCTTCCGAATGAACTGACCGAAGTGCAGGAGTTGATGATTACCCGCCGCCTATATCGCAACGGGGAGAGTGAGTACCTCATCAATAAGGTTCACTGCCGTCTGAAAGATATTCGCAGTCTGTTGCTCGATACCCGTGCCGGAAGTAAAGGGCACACGGTGATTGCCCAGGGGCAGATTGATCAAATCTTGAACGCGTCTCCACAAGATCGGCGTGAGCTCATTGAAGAAACGGCCGGGATTGTTCGTTACAAGAAGCAGAAGGCGGAGGCGTTGCGAAAACTCGAAACGACGCAGCAAAATCTCCTGCGTGTTCGAGACATCGTGGCCGAGGTCAAGAAGCAGCTGAATTCTCTGGAACGACAGGCCCGTCAGGCTCGCACCTATCAGACGTTGCAAGGTGAAGCGCGCGAGATCGAAGTGACGTTGTTAACGAGAGAGTTCAGGGCACTGCGACACACGTTGCAGGCGGTCGAAAGTGAGCTCGTGGGTCTGGATCAGCAAGAGTCTGAGAAAGCGGCCGAACAGGCTAGGCTGGCCACGGACCTTGAACAAGCGCGTCTCGAATCGATCGCCACGGCCGACTCCATTGGAAAGATTCGGGAACAGCTGGCGGGAGTGGAGCAGCAGCAGGCGCACGCACTGACGGCGGCGGAGGTTGAGCGCAATCGGGGTCAGTTGTTCAGCCAACAACAAGTCCAAGAGTCGGCTGAACTGGAAGAGCTTGTACGCTCGCAGGAACAAGTGGCCGGCACACTCCAGGCCATTGAGTCGGCATTGGTCGGACTTGAGGAGGAAGTGACGGTTCGAACCCAGGCGCTCGAGGAGCTGGACCGGGAGATGACGCGATTGCGCGATCAGCGTGCCGCGGCAGTCGCAGAAGAGGAACGCGGGCGAAAAGATGTGTTGCAACTGGCCGTGCTGGTCGCCAACACCGAGCAGAGTATCTCGCAGTTAGCGAAACGGATAGAAGATTTCACCAATCGCGCAACCCGGTTGGATGCGGAGCGTGACGATCTGCGGAGTCAACGAGAGTCCTCGGTCGCACGTCACGAAACCCTGCGCGAAGAATACGGACAGGCGGACCGCCTTGTTGCAACGTTACAGGCGGACCAACGTGCTGTGAAAGAAGAAGTGGCGCAAGCGATCGGGCTCGTCCAGTCGTTAGATCAGGTTATTTTGCGGCGTTCTGAAGAACTTGCCGGACTTGAGTCACGCCTCGAGGCGTTGCAAAGCGTCGTCCAGGAGGAGATGGGGTACGGCCGACAAGGAGCGACCCAAGGACCTGCCCTGAAGTCGTGTGAAGGGGTGCGGGATGCCGTCGCCGAATGGTTGACGATTCCTCCTGGGATGGAGCGAGCGGTCGAAGCGGTTCTCGGGGAACGTGTGCGGGGGTGGTTTGTCGATGAACCGTCCGTGGGGCGGCGATTGGTCCGGTTTCTCCAAGAGGAGACGTTGGGGCGAGGCAGTTTTATCCCCCAGCAGCCACGTTGGGAAGGGAATCAGGCGTATGAGTGGTGGGCGGCCATTGCGTCAGAGCCAGGAGTTGTGGGGAAAGCGGTAGACCTCGTGCAGACTGATGCTGCCAGAACGGTGGCTCGCGACTCGCTGTTCGATCGAGTCGTGATCGTCCGCTCGTTGGACCAGGCCATCGAGCTGTGGGAACGCCACGCCTGGAGTGCTCCGAACGGTCCGATTCTGGCGACTCTGGACGGTGAAGTGGTGGACGCGTCCGGTATCGTGACGGGTGGGCACGTGGAAGGCACGCCCGGTTTGCTGGAGCGGCGGCGGGAGGTGCTCGATCTTGAAACTAAACGACAAACCCTCGTCGTAGAACTTGATCAGAATAAGCAACAGCGGGATGTCCTGCAGGCCCAGATTCAAGAGTTGACCGAGCGAGACCGCCAGCTTGGTGATTCGTTGCGCGAGGCCGAAATGCAAAACCTGTCGTTGCGCAAAGACCAAGAAAAACTCCAGCACGTACTGGACGATCTTGATCATAGACTCAACGCGGTGGAGGCCGAGATTCAGGAAGGTCGGGCTGAGCGTGAGCACTTGGAACAGGAATCTCACTCAGTTCAAGCTCAATTGAGTCAGTGGATCGCAGAAAAAACCGGTCAAGACACGTTGTTATCGCGGGTACGCGAAGGGCTTGGGCTACTCGATCAGAATTTGCGAGCGCATCAGGACTGTGTCACGGAAGCGAGGTTAGCTGCCGAGGGGTTGCGCGCAAAGCGAGAGCATGAGCAACTGAATCGAGCGCGAGTGACGCAGCAAATTCAGGAAACGGAAGATCGGCGACGGGTTTTGGGGGAACATCTCGATAGCCTGAAAGGTCTCATCGAGCAGAGCCTCGCTGAGCAAACTCGCCAGGAAGCGCTGTGCCGAGAACTCGGTGAGGCGGCAGGGCAAGTCAAGGGAGAATTGGTCGGGGCTCAAGAGCGACAGGCGCAACAGATGGTGAATAGTCAGGCAATGGAGGGCCATCTCGAGGAAGCACGGCGAGGAATGTCCGCGATTCGTGATGCGCGCATGACCGTCGAGGTCCGGCGTGCGGAGATTCGTACGCAATTGGGTACGGTCGAAAGCACCTTAGCTGGCACCTATCAACTGGATCCGTCGACGCTGATCGAGGTGTCTTTGGCAGCGAGCGAGCCGGTCTCAGAGTTAGAGGCTGCCGGTGATCAAGACACAGTTGAACGATCCGATGCTGAGTTGAAGGAGCAGCTGCAAAAACTTCGCGATCGGCTTGATCGTATGGGGCCGATTAATCTGGCCGCGATCAGTGAGCACCAGGAACTCGAGGAGCGCCACACGTTCCTCACGGCTCAGGAGCAGGATTTGTCTAACTCAATCGCCTCGCTCAAGGAGATCATCCAGCGGATTCATCGGACGACCAAGGAAATGTTCGCGGCGACTTATGACGAACTGCAGCAGAAGTTTACCGAAGTGTTCGGTCAGTTTTTCCCTGGGGGGCGTGCAGAGTTGCAGTTGGTCGAAGAACCTCCGTCGGAAAACGGTGAGCCCTCCGGCAGCGACGAACCGGGCATTGAAATCGTCGCGCAACCACCTGGGAAGCGACTGAAAAGCATTACCATGCTGTCGGGCGGCGAAAAGACACTGACGGCGATGGCGCTGCTCTTTGCCAGCTTTCTCATCAGACCGACGCCGTTCTGCCTCTTGGATGAAATCGACGCCCCGCTCGACGAGGAAAATATCGGGCGGTTTACGGCGGTGTTGAAGGATCTGGCACAGAATGCACAGTTCCTCGTCATCTCGCATAACAAGCGAACGATGAGTATTGCGGATTCGCTCTTTGGTGTGACGATGGAAGAGCCCGGAGTGTCAAAGCTCGTCTCGGTACGACTGGGAGAGCTTCAGCCGGCCTAACGGGGTTACTGTACTGGGCTCGTCTCGCGTATGTCCGCTACAAATGGGACAAGCAAGATGGGGGCTAATTCGCCTGACTTGTTGCTGAGCCACTCGCTATCGTCTTCGGCGCTATGCTTCTTCCAGCTCAATAGTCTCAACTCGGACTCTGGCGACTCCTTGTTCGACAAATCCTAGTTGCTCGGCCGCACCTCGACTCAAGTCAATGATCCTGTTCCCAGAGTCTGAGTTGTGCCGGCTGGGAAAGGGGCCACGATCATTCACGCGTACGATGATCGACCGTCCGTTTTCTAGATTCGTCACCTGGACGTGAATCGGAAGCGGCAGGTACTTATGAGCCGCCGTTAATGCTCTGGGGTTGAACAGCTCGCCGTTGGCCGTCATGTGCCCATCTTTCTGCCGCCTGGTTTCTTCTCCATACCACGATGCCAGGCCTGTCTCCTTGTAGGTTTTCGCGCTCGCGAGCGTCATCGGCACATAATGATGGCCGTTGACCGTATACGGTGCAGCCTTCACTCGCCCGAGACGGATTGCTTCCTTGACCGGGAGCCCATCGATAGTCTGGATATCGTCGTTCATCAAGGGGTACTCCAAAGGAGCTCGAACGACCTCAAAGGTGAACTTGCCGATCTGGTACGCGAGTTTGGTCGTCCCCTTCGTGAATTGGTAGGCTCCTTTGACCACCCATATCGTGCCTTTGACCGTCTTCTTCGCGACTCGATAGGTTGTCTTCATTGCGGAGAAGGTTGTCTTGATCGCGGAAAAGGTGGTTTCGATTACCGAACAGGAGGCAAGGGTCAGAAAAGTAGGGAGGAGAAGGGAAAGGGTGAACAGATTTGTTCGCCCCTTCCCATAAGGACCTTCCGAGAATGATGTGCGCGGATGCACGAGCTTCATTCCTTGGGCACGCTAGTCCACTAATTACATCTTCATTCCGCCCATCATGTGCATATCATGTCCTGACTCCTGCAAGTAGTCGGGAGGTGGAGGCATGATTTCCTGTTCCTGATTCAATTGATCCACCTGTTGAGTCACGAACTGGATGTCGTTCCAGTCAGCCGCATCGGTTTCAGGGATCCACCGTGCCCGCAAGTATCCGAAGCGGTCGAACAGGAACTCCATATGCTTTGGGACGGTTGCCGGCCCCATCAGGTCGGGATGAGAGATCGTCCTGCGGAACAGCGAGTAGGTGCGGGCGATCTCAGCTGCCTCCCTTTCAACCACGGGGAAAGGGATGTCCTTCCCAATATCGGCGATCTGCTGCGAAGTGAGCTCCGTTAGGGGTACGGCTAATACCTCGGCCTTGTGGTCTCGTAACGCCGGGTAGGCGAGCCTGAGTTGATCGAGCCGTTCGCGCGAGTCCGGCCATGAAAACAGGACCAGCAGGACGGCTTTTTCTCCACGGAAGTCTTTCAACCTGCCGGTGGTTCCGTCATGGGTGGTATAGGAGAAGCCTGGAGGTGCAAGAAATGGTTGGTTGGGGAGAATCCGAGTATTCATAATACGCGCTTGATAGCCTCGGTTAATGGCATGGATGAGATTGACGAGGTCCCAGCGTTCTTTGTCAGAAAATTTTTCACCCCATGCAGGCATGCCCGTTCCGGGAACGCCGTTGGTGAGCCAGTGGAAAAAATCTCCTGGGGTATGCATCGTCGCGTGAGGCTCCGTGAGTAAATCGATCGGTTTTTTCGGTAAGGTTTTGGACAAAATGCCGTCCCCTTTGGCTTGGTGTCCGTGGCAGGGGACACAGTTCTCGGCAAAGATGGTCATGGCGTGAGCGACGGATTCCGACCTAAACGGGACTGGGGTATCACGGTAGGTTTCTGGATAGGCCTTAATGGACAGGGCGTATGCCCCAACGACGAGGGCCAACAGCACCAGCACGGTCGGGATGCCAAACCGCCAGCTTGATCGTCCGCCCTGCATTAGAGCACGCAATGTGAAGGCTCCTGCTACGATGAGCAGAGTAATCGCAATCCATACGCCGATCACGGCGTCCAGCATGGCCATACCCCACGTGTTCATGACGGAGAAGCGGAAGGGATATGGCCAGGTGTAGATGACAGCGTGATTTGGCGGGTGCTCGTTTGCCACCATGTGTCCTACCCATAGGAGCGGAGGCGCAAGAATCCCTTCGACGACAACCCATCGGCGGAGGCTGCGCTTCGCAGTTATCGCCGATTCCGGATCGTTGACAATGGCCGGCAACGTAACAAAATGGATTCGCAATGCAATGGCCAGGATGAGACAGGTAATCGTCAGTTTTGCAACGAGCAACCAGCCGGAGGTTGTGACGAATACGGCCGCATAGTTCTTATCGATCAAGGGATGTGCCGCGTTCAATCCTGTGATCAACACGGCGGCTAACACCACAAGTCCTAGTGCAGAGATCCATTTGAGAGTTCCAATCCCCAGCCATGTTGTCTGCTTGGTTGGACGTTTGCCGGTTACGGCAAAGACTGCCGCTAGAAAGGTGAATATTCCCACAACCAAGAGGATGGCAAGAGTGGGATGGACCGCACTAGGTGGTGAAGATGCCATTGTCATGTTAATGCAACCTCCTCCGTAACAATTTATCAGTCGGACACACGCAGCGATTGCTGAGATGAGCATGTGTCACGGCATAACCCATCTCCGAAATTCATCTTGAAGATACGAACGCGATACTAGAAGTGGATCGAGTAGCCTATTACTTTCTGTGATGGGGAGGTGATCGCTGTGGCTCGCTCACAACTGGTTCTCCTAGCTATACAGGGACGATGTTAAAGCGGGTCCCATCGGTCGCATAACCTTCTGTCTAACACCATTGGCTTGTCTTATACCAGTATCTTGTTTGGAAGGGCTACCCACGCCAAACCAAGCCAGACCAAGTCCAAATGATGCTCTAGTGCAGGGTCTGAAAGGGATAGCCTGTCGTGATGCATCACGACGGGACGTCTATGCGTCGAATCTGGAAGTCGTCTACACTCTCGGATACCTGAAAATCCATATGTACATCAGGCACTTCCCGTCTCCCTTGCTTGACTCAGTTTTAGGTGTCTGTTATATAGAGCTGTGCTGCGTACGTGCATGTTGTGAGGAGCCATAGTAAGGGAGACCTTCTATAGATGTCGGTCTTTCGCCTGCCGCAGTTATTTCTTTTGAGTCCTAACTATTCATGAACATCATTAAGGCGATCTTCAGCCGCCTCTCCGATAGTCTACTTGCGAACGCACGTGGGGGATTTGATCCTGCGAGAGAGTACAGCTCGATAACGTCGCTTCGGTTAGTCTCGGAAAAACCAGTGGTTCTACCAGTCTTGGATGCTTCGACGTCTCGCAGGCCCAGTGGACATACCGTCAGCCAACCGGATGCGGTGGATGATGCCATCAAGCGGAGTCAATCGTGGTTCTTCAATAAGCAACATCCGGAGGGATATTGGGTTGCCGAACTGGAGGCGGATACGACGCTGACCTCCGAGTATTTGATGCTGCGCCGATTCCTCGATCGCGTGGATCCTGAACGGGAGCAGAAAGCCGTTCGATATCTCAAGTCGACGCAACTTTCCGATGGCGGCTGGCCGATTTATTACGGGGGGCCGACCGAAATCAGTGCCTCAGTCAAGGCCTATTTCGCACTCAAGTTGAGCGGCGTCTCAGCGGATGAACCGTTCATGGTTCGGGCCAAAGAACGAATTTTGGCGATGGGTGGGGTGCTGCAGGCCAACGTGTTTACAAAAATCACGCTGGCGTTGTTCGATCAGTATGATTGGGAAGGCGTTCCACACATGCCTGTCGAGATCATGCTGCTCCCGAAAAAGTTCTACTTCAGTATCTATGCGATCTCCTATTGGTCTCGGGCGGTCTTGATTCCCTTGCTGATTGTCTTTGCCCACAGGCCAGTTTGCCAGATCCCGCGCGAACAAGGCATTGATGAGTTATATCCGATTCCTCGCGGGGAAGTCCGGTATTGGAAGTATCCTCCTTTCAATAAGGATCAGGCCTGGCTTACGCCGCACAACTTCTTTGTGGCGCTGGATGCCATGTTGAAGCTGTATGATCGGATGCCCATGCGGATCTTGCGGGAAAAGGCTCTTCATAAAGCTGCGACGTGGATGGTGGATCACATCAAGGGTTCCGGTGGACTTGGTGCAATCTATCCTGCGATGGCAAACTCTATCATGGCGCTCGAGTGTCTTGGGTACGATGCGGATGATCCCTTGGTGGTCAAGGCGTTGCGTGAAATCGAAGAACTGGAAGTCTATGATTCTGTGATGATGGATGGGGAGATGCTTCCTACCCTTCACCTACAACCATGTTTCTCTCCTATTTGGGATACGGCTTTGTTGACGAATGCACTGGTAGAGTCGGGGGTTGCGCAAGATCATCCTGCCCTCCAACAAGCTGGTCGCTATTTGATATCTCGGCAAACGAAGACGGTTGGTGACTGGATCATCTCTTCGCCCCATGCGGAACCGGGTGGCTGGTATTTCCAGTTCGAGAATGAGCTGTATCCCGATGTGGATGACTCTGCGGTCGTCATTATGGCCCTGTCCAAGCTGAAGATCTCTGGTCAAGAGCACGAGGTCAACGACTCCATTGGTCGCGGGATGCGATGGGTGTTGGCCATGCAGGGTTCCGATGGCGGTTGGGGCGCATATGATAAAGACAACAACCGGGTGGTCTTCAACTATATCCCGTTTGCCGATCATAAGGCGCTGTTGGATCCTAGCACCTCGGACTTGGCTGGACGCTGTTTGGAGATGCTTGGTGCGCTCGGGTACGACAAGACACATCCATCTGCCGGGCCAGCATTGGCCTTCCTGAAAAAGGAGCAGGAAGAAGATGGTAGCTGGTATGGGCGGTGGGGTGTTAACTACATTTACGGCACCTGGTCCGTTCTGGCAGGGCTACGAGCAATCGGGGAGGATCTGTCGGCGCCCTATATTCGTCGGGCGGTGTCCTGGCTGGAGTCAAGACAGAATACTGATGGTGGCTGGGGTGAGTCCTGCCTTTCATACAAGGATGTGGAGCATCAAGGGCGAGGAGAAAGCACACCCTCGCAAACCGCATGGGCATTGATGGCCCTCATGTCGGCCGGCGCGATCGATTCGCTGAGCGTGGCGCGCGGGGTGCAATTCCTGCTTCGGCACCAGAAGAAAGACGGGTCGTGGGAAGAGATTATGCACACGGGTACGGGATTTCCTCGGGTGTTTTACCTTCGATACCACTGGTATTGCCAGTATTTCCCATTGTGGGCTCTGGCGATGTGTCGCAACCTTCGCTCTCGAGGGAAGATGCGAGCCGATGAACTGCGTCATTACATTCCAGGGATCGATTCACCTCGGTCCGAGCATTGACCTCTTCCGGTTCTCTTTCCTTGCTCTCTTCGGGCGCGGTGCTGCCTAAACGTACTGTCATTTTTGCCGCCACCCCTTGGGAAATGAAGGCCGTGCAGGCTGCGTTCCCTCCCGGAGTGGAGCGATGCTATGCCGGTATTTCTGTTCACGTGTACTCGGCCGGAGCTGGAGAATACTGGCTGGTTCAAACAGGTATGGGTTTGGAGAAGGCCAGGCGAAGTGCCAACCAACTGCTCGTCGAACAACCCATTGACCTTGTGGTATCAACAGGATTTGCTTGTGCACTCATCGATGCCAACATCGGAACGCTGTTAGTGGGACTCGAAGTCGTGGAGAAAACCGAGCAAGGTTCAAAGTCTCTATCGACACCGTCTTGGGGAGTGCCGGGAGATGAACGGAACCTTGCGGTGACCGTTATTAAGACTATGGTGCCACCGGAGTGTATCGGTCTGTTTGCTTCCACCGATCACGTGGTTGGCAGCGCGAAGGAAAAACGTGAGTTCGCAAAGAGTACTGAAGCGATCGGTCTCGATATGGAGAGTGCGGCGTTGGCTTCTGAGGCCAGTCGCGCGCGCATTCCGTTCATAGTTATTCGATCTGTGTCGGATCTCCTCGACGAAGATCTCCCGCTTGACTTCAACCTATTTCTTAATCCCACTGGCTGGCTTAAGGGTATTGTCGCTATTTTAAGGACTCCGTCAAGCCTCGTGGGCCTAGGCCGACTTCGTCGCCAGAGTACCGTTGCGGCGCAGGCGTTGACGGATTTTTTTCGGCAGTACCTTGTAACCATGGGAAGCCAAACACAACCGCAACAACTTTCATTGATGTGACTATGGCGCTGCTTGAATCCATGGGCCGTTGGGCCCTCACCTATATCAGTGAAATGGGTCGGATGCTGATCTTTGTCACATCTTCCTTTGCGTGGTTGGCCCGTCCGCCGTTACGAATTAGTCAGATCGTCAAACAACTCCACTTCATCGGATATAAGTCGACGTTTGTTGTCGTCTTGACTGCGGCCTTTACGGGAATGGTGTTAGCATTGCAAGGGTACTACACATTGCGGAAGTTCGGTTCCGAAGGGTTGTTAGGGTCCGCGGTCGCGCTCAGTATGATTCGCGAATTGGGTCCGGTGCTGGCGGCACTCATGGTCACGGCTCGGGCCGGTTCGGCCATGACGGCAGAGATCGGGATCATGCGGATCACGGAACAGATCGATGCGCTCGACACCATGGCTATCAACCCTCTCCAATATCTCATTGCTCCAAAACTGCTTGCCGGGTTGATTGGTGTGCCACTGTTGGTTGCCATCTTTGACGTGGTGGGAATCTACGGCGGCCATCTTGTTGGCGTGGATTTGCTCGGTGTCAATGCCGGCTCGTACTGGAATTCCATCGAGTCCGCGGTGGAGTGGAAAGATGTCTATGGAGGCATCCTCAAGTCCATCAGTTTCGGGCTGATTATAAGCTGGGTTTGTTGCTATAAAGGGTTCTACACGAAGATGAGTGCCGAAGGGCTCGGTACAGCCACGACCGAGGCAGTCGTGTTGTCGTCGGTCTTGATTCTCGTGTGGGACTACTTTTTAACGTCGGTTCTCTTGTAACCATGTTGAAGCTTGTCGGCGTGACTAAAACGCTAGGGGGGCAACCTGTCTTGCGAGGGGTCGATCTGACCGTTCCTGAAGGGAAGCTCACAACGATCATCGGCCGAAGTGGGGAAGGGAAGAGTGTCCTGCTGAAACACATGATTGGCTTGTTTCAACCGGACTCCGGAGCAGTCTGGGTGGATGGGGTGGAGATCTCGCGACTCCGCGGACAAGCCCTCAACGAGGTTCGCAAGCGGTTTGCGATGTTGTTCCAGGGGGCGGCGTTATTCGATTCACTGACTGTCTTTGAAAATGTTGCGTTTCCGCTCCGAGAGAAACTTCGTATGAAAGGTGTCGAGGTGACTCAGCGGGTTGAGGAAAAGCTCGAACAGGTCGGCTTGGCAGGAATGGGACACAAATTTCCGGCTGAGTTGAGCGGTGGGATGCGTAAGCGTGCGGGCCTGGCTCGCGCGCTCGTGATGCAACCGGAGATCATCCTCTTTGACGAACCGACAACCGGCCTTGATCCGCTTATGGCTAAGTCGATCCATGACCTCATCACAGGTATGCAGCGGAAGTTCAGATTTACGGCTGTGATGGTGAGTCATCAGATTCCAGAAATTTTTGGAATTTCAGATTATGTGGCCATGCTGAAGCACGGCAAGATTGCTGCGATGGCGGAATCCAAGGAGTTTCAACGAACCACAGATCCTGAAATCCGGGAATTCATCTCAGTCGGCGGGACGGTATCGTTGACCAGTCCGACGTCCGCAAACTAGAGGAGTCTCAAGATATGGGGAAGACTAAGCTGGAATTAGTGGTCGGCGTCTTTGTGCTGGTCGGCATTATTTCCCTCGGGTATCTCTCCATCAAGCTCGGCAAATTGGAAATCATCGGCGGAGATCTCTACGAAGTGAATGCGCTGTTCAACTCAGCGTCTGGTTTGAAGTCCGGAGCGACGATTGAAATAGCCGGCGTGGAGGTCGGCCGCGTGAAAAGCATCAGTCTTAAAGACGATCGGGCAGTCGTAAGGCTGGCAGTTCAAAATGGAACCGCGTTATATACGGATACCATCGCGTCGATCAAAACTCGAGGGATCATCGGAGAAAAATTTCTTGCGCTTTCCCCTGGTGGCGGTGGAGATACCCTGAAGCCGGGAGATACCATCCGTGATACAGAGTCAGGGCTTGATCTTGAGGAGTTGGTGAGTCAATACGTCCATGGGAAAGTCAATTAACTCGGTCCGGCTGGCCTGTCAGCCGGTAGGTGGAAATTCAGTAGAGGGGATGGTGCAATAATGATCATGCGCATTCGTGAGGGCCTACGAACCACTATCCGCTGGAGCACAGTCGCGCTCCTGACCATGAGCATGGTGGGGTTGTCGATTGTCCCAGGCTACGCGGGCCCTCCCACCGAAGCCATGAAAACGACCATTGACGAAGTGCTGCGGATTGTTCGCGATCAAGATCTCAAGCACAAAGACAAAGCGGATGAGCGTCGGCATCTGCTTGAAAAGGTGGTGGAGGCTCGGTTTGACTATGCGGAAATGTCTCGGCGAGCCCTCGGGGCTCCGTGGAATCAGCTGACTGATCAACAGAAGCAAGAATTCGTTGATTTATTTCGGACGTTACTGACGAATTCGTACGCGGACAAGATTGAAACCTATTCCGGTGAAGGGGTTCAATATCTGAACGAACGTACAGAGAAGGAATATGCGGAAGTGCGGACCAAAGTCCTTTCGGGGAAAACTGAGATTCCACTCGATTATCGGTTGATTCACAAAGCTGAAGACTGGCGGGTGTACGATGTCGTGGTGGATAACATCAGCTTGGTGAACAACTATCGCGGACAATTTACAAAAATTCTTCGAGCCTCGTCGTATTCAGATCTTGTCGATCAACTCCGCAAGAAATCGGACAAGCTCAAGGCGCCATAACGTTGGTTTGCGGGACCACGAGAACGTGTATGCGTAGCCTTGCCGCCAGTCTGATGCTCCTCTTGCTTGGGAGCTGGTGCCTCTATTCTCCCGGCCCGGCCCGGGCCGATGTCCGATTTTTCCCTATTCCTGCCGTGAGCACCAGTAAGAACGATGGCAACGATATCGGCATGATCGTTCCAGCGCTCATCACTGGTCCGGATGGAGATCTCAAGTATTTGGTTGCGCCGATGGTGGTGTATAACTCGATCGTCGGCACTCGTGGGACCGTCAACCTATTCCGTTATGAACCAGGAGGCAAAGAGCTCCGAGGCATCGCATCCTGGACGCAACGGATAGAGCGGAAGTTTCTCGTCAGTTATGTCGACCCCGGTTTCAGCAATGGGCGCTATAGCATCGGATTCAGCGCCATGCACTTTAAGAATGCGACCGTGCGGTTTTATGGGCTTGGTCCGACCACCGTGAAGGAACAGGAGACCAACTATACGGCTTCCGAAACGAGGTTGAACTGGAAGTTCGGCGTCTATGCGAATGAGGTTACGCAAATTGCAGTCAGTCAGCGATTGCGGCATATGCAATCGATCCAGGAGGGAGGCACGGAACTTCCGTTTACGGGAACGGTGTTTCCCTCGGCTCCTGGCTCGGACGGCGCGACGGTGCTCGGTCAACGGGTGAGTTTCCATTATGACACTCGGAACAATTTGGTGACACCGACCGATGGGACTGCGATCACCGCCTATGCTGAGCTGAACTACAACTTCAAGAATGCAGCAGATCCGTGGTATTCGAGGTATGGGCTTGAGGTGAAGCGGATGTTCGCCAGCGAATCAAAGCGAGCTATTCTGGTTGTCCGTGGAGAACTACAGGCTACCCTCGGATCAGATGTTCCATTCTATGAACAAAGCTCGTTGGGGGGACAAAATAATCTGCGTGGTTTTGGTGTGGACCGGTATATCGATAAGCAACTCATTGCGTTTAGTGTCGAGGAACGAATTCACATCTTACGGACGCGTCTCGCAGGGGTCATGGCGGACTTCGAGATCGCGCCCTTTATCGATACCGGTCAAGTGTTCAACTCTTTTAAGAATGTGAGCTTCAAAGACTACCGGATCACACCGGGAATCGGATTTCGGGGAATCATCCGACCTAATGTCGTGGGGCGAATCGACTACGGATTCAGCAAGGAAGGTGGGGCCATCTTTGCGGGGCTTGATTTTCCTTACTAGCTCCACCCTCAAGCGCATGCTCGTCAAATCAGTCTTCCGGTCAATTGACTTCGTGCTTCCAAGTGAGAGGTCTGTATGAGTTGATTTCCACCGCTAAGGATCTTTGGCAAGTGCTTGACTTCATATGGTTCCTGTGTGAGACTCCACCCAAATTAGGTACCTCTGAAGGAGATCTCTGTTACCGTGTTGCGACGACACACGGCTGACGGAAGAAGAAAGAAGGAGACCAATCTATGTCCATTCTCAAGACGATCCATAGTCCGGCTGATCTCAAGCGGTTATCTCCTGAACTGTTTCCGGCCCTATGTAAGGAGATTCGTGAACAGATTATCGGAGCAGTATCGAACGTGGGAGGGCACTTGGCCTCGAATTTGGGTGTCGTCGAGCTCACGGTCGCCTTGCAGTATCTCCTGGACACACCGAATGACAAGATTGTTTGGGACACGAGCAATCAATCCTATACGCACAAGCTTCTCACCGGTCGGCGTGAGCAATTTCACACCTTGCGGCAGTATGGTGGACTGAGTGGGTTTTGTAAGCGAGAAGAGAGTGAGTACGATACGTTCAATGCCGGGCATGCTGGTACCGGTGTATCGGCCGCCTTCGGCATGGTGGAGGCTCGCGAGCAGTTGAAGCAGAAGAACAAGGTTGTCTGTGTCGTGGGTGACGGCGCCATGACGGCGGGGATGACGCTCGAAGGACTGCATCATGCGGGAGGGCTTGGGAAAGACTTCCTCGTGATCTTGAACGATAATCAAATGTCGATCTCGAAAAACGTCGGTGCGATTTCTGCGTATCTCAGTCGAACGATCACGGGAGAGTTCTACGGAAAGATGCGCGAAGAGACTGGACAACTGTTAGGCAAGATTCCTCACATTGGGTCTGACATGCAAAAACTCGCTCGTCGAGCTGAGGAACTCGCGAAAGGTGTGATTCTCCCTGGCTTGCTCTTTGAGGAATTGGGTTTCCAATATAGTGGCCCGATCGACGGCCATAACTTCGAACACCTGCTCCCGACGCTCGAAAACGTGCTGAAAATGAAGGGGCCGGTCTTGCTCCATGTCATCACCAAAAAAGGGCTTGGCTACGAGCCGGCCATGAAGAACCCGGTGTGGTTCCACGCCTGCCCGCCATTTGTGTTGGAGACCGGCGCTCCGGCCAAGAAGGCGGCCCGCCCGTCCTACACGGCGATTGCCATGGACGCGCTGGTCAAATTGGCACGCGAGGACAAACGCCTCGTGGCTATTACTGCGGCGATGTGCGAAGGGACCGGATTGACTGCTTTTGAAAAAGAATTTCCTGAGCGGCTGTACGACGTTGGTATCGCCGAACAGCACGCCGTGACGTTTGCCGCGGGGCTCGCGGCACAGGGGATGAAGCCAGTGGTTGCGATGTATGCCACGTTCCTCCAGCGGGCGTACGATCAGGTCGTGCACGATGTTGCCACACAGAATCTTCCTGTGACATTCTGTATTGACCGTGGAGGGCTTGTTGCCGAGGATGGAACAACCCATCATGGCGCATTCGACTATGCCTATCTGCGTCACGTTCCCAATATGGTCGTGATGGCCCCTAAAGATGAGAACGAACTCCAACATATGATGAAAACGTGTCTGGAATTTAACGGACCGATTTCTGTGCGGTATCCACGTGGAGTGAGTCTTGGCGTCAAGATGGATCCGGCTCCCCAGGCGCTCCCGATCGGGAAAGGCGAACTCCTGAAACCAGGAACAGATGTCGCGATTGTCGCCATCGGTGTCTCCGTATGGCAGGCCGTCGAGGCTGCTAAACGGCTGGATAAAGAAGGGGTCTCTGTAGCTGTGGTGAATGGCCGATTTGCGAAGCCGCTTGATCAGGAGTTGATCCTGGGTGTTGCAAAGCAGGTTCGATATGTCGTGACTGTGGAGGAAGGCTGCCGCATCGGAGGATTCGGTTCAGCCGTTCTGGAAACGCTTTCCGATGCCGGTGTGACGGACGTGAAGACCAAGGTTTTGGGGTTGCCCGATTGGTACATCGAACAGGGGCCTCAAGATCTCTTACGTGAACGATATGGGTTAACCGCCGAGGGAATTTACCAAAGCGTGAAGGAATTGATCGGACAAGCACCGGTGGAAAAATCACGATTCACAGGCGCCATCCTCGGTAGCCACCTCCCTCATGGAGATGAACAGGGCAGCTGATTCAAAACGTGAGGCGTGACGAATAAGCAACGAGGAGTGGGGAGGTTCAACGGTTTCACGCGATGCACATCACGAGACGTAAAACTCGACAGATTCAAGTTGGTAACGTAAAAGTCGGCGGTGACGCTCCCGTGTCCGTCCAGTCGATGTGTTCGACGGATACACGCGACGCGGCTGCCACGATCGCGCAGATTCACCAGCTCGAAGCGGCTGGCTGTGAGCTCATTCGCGTCGCGGTTCCGGATGAGGAGGCCGCGCAGGTTCTGCCCCAGATCAAGGCGGCTATGACAGTGCCGCTGATAGCGGACATCCATTTTGATTATCGCCTAGCCTTAAAGGCGGCGCAGGTCGTCGATTGTGTCCGTATCAATCCCGGCAACATCGGCGCCTGGTGGAAAGTGGAAGAAGTGATCAAGGCCGTGAACGATCGCGGTATTCCTCTTCGTGTCGGTGTCAACGGTGGATCGCTCGAGCGTCCCCTGCTGGAGAAGTACGGATGGCCTTCCCCTGAGGCCCTGGCAGAGTCAGCGCTTAATGCTGTGCGTGCCCTGGAGGATGTAGGGTTTACTAATCTGAAAGTGTCACTCAAAGCGTCGGATGTGCACCATGCGATAGACGCCTATTGGCTCTTTGCGCACCAGTCGGATTATCCGCTTCACATTGGGATCACAGAAGCCGGGACGACGATGACAGGGGCGGTGAAGTCTTCGATCGGCCTAGGATATCTGCTTGGACAAGGGATCGGAGACACATTACGGGTGTCCCTGGCGGCCGATCCCGTCGATGAAGTCAAAGTGGGGTTTGAGATTCTAAAGTCGCTGGAGCTACGTCATCGGGGCATCAATGTCATCGCGTGTCCGACTTGTGGGCGTGTCGAAATCGATGTTGTCCGTATGGCGAATGAGTTGGAGAAAAAGCTCGGCCATATCAAGACTCCGTTGAACGTGTCGGTACTTGGATGTGTCGTGAACGGAATCGGCGAAGGGAAAGAGGCCGACATCGGGATTGCCGGCGGTGAGGGGAAAGGTATCCTGTTTAAGAAGGGGAAGCTGGTTCGTAAGGTTCCGATGGAAGAATTGATGGACACGTTGATCGAAGAAGTCGAACTCCTCGCCAAGGAAAAGGAAGCCGAAGGGAGCGGTGAGGC
>JAHBWR010000028.1 GCA_019636875.1 Nitrospira sp. | reverse complement strand
CCAAGGCGGCCATATCTGCCCTCGCCACGACCATTTTGGCATCGGTGATCGATCGTACCATTCTATCCCGCGCTTCAGCGATTGGATAGGACACATCAGCTACTCCGCTGTCGCCTATCCCGCAGGATCATGGATAGGGTGTCCCTGAAATGCTAGGATGCATTCATGCCCATGACGATAGGTTTGGCCACCTGGATGAAAAACTCGAATCGGCTGTTGCAGGTACTTGTGATCTGCTCCGTATGTGTAAGCTGCGCACCAATCATTCCCATCCCGATGCGTCACTATTATCCTGAAGTCGAGGGAGGAGAAATAATATACGATCAATGCCCCATCAATCGCCATCTTCCCTATGGAATACTTCTGAGTGACCATGGAGTACGCACAGTTACTCGACTTGGCATTCATAAAAAGAAGCCATATATCGAGGTTCGGTTTGAAATTCCAGAGAGGAACATCGTTAAATTGGTTGGGGCCACGGGGAAACTCTTCGTGAATCAAACCGATCCGATCACCCAATTAGAGTTTCAGGGCATTTACCGTGCGCCATTTTTTTACGTTATTGACTCCCCGGATCTGATTCGGAGAGATACGCTGGAGATTGATGAGCCAATGGTGGGTGAAACCAATGAGCTGAATGGCACGTCTTGGCTGGCATCCTATTGGCTAGCATCCTACGTGGAACTGCCTGACTCAGAAACGTTTCAAATTGTGTTACCTCAATTTACCGTCAATGAAGAATTGATCACCCTTCCATCTATCCGGTTTGATCGAAAATGGGTTGTGGGGTTTTGGGTCATAAATTGCTAGCCCGAGCCTGGCATGAACCGACGCAGTATCATTACTATCAATACTCCCAACACTCCCATGCAGCGTATCGGCTCCACACGCTCTGATCACTCAATCGAACACGGTGCGCCGCCGGCTGCACGGGCGGCGCACCGGTGGCAATCGGGAACAACGAAGGACGCACTCGCTGACACTCACCTTTCGACGGAATAGTTGGACCAAGAAGAGCAGGAAACCCGTCCGCACACAGTTTGGCTTACAGCCATCTACCTCACGCCCCTTAAGTGCAGGTTAAAGGCGTCCACTTTTAACAACCGGAATCACATCTCATATGGGCTTGATCGACGGGAAAGCGCTTCTTCCGAACCCGGTCATACCGTTACTCCCTCCTGTCCCGTTGGGGATGATCGTTGACTGAGTGGGCACCACAACCCCTCATCCCGCTGTCGCATAGACCGACATCTGGTCGCTCCCATCGTCCACCGTTTGACTTCCCTTCCTCATCTCCATAAAATCTCGCGATGGCTTCATCCTTCGTCCACCTTCATCTCCACACACAATTCAGTCTCCTCGACGGCGCGAACCAGATCGAGCCGCTGGTCAAACAGATCAAATCTTTTCACCAGCCGGCCGTGGCCATGACCGACCATGGCAACATGTTCGGTGCCGTGGAATTCTATCGTAAAGCAAAGGAAGTGGGCGTCAAACCGATCATCGGGTGTGAAGCCTACATGGCGCTCGGAAGTCGACATGCGAAGAAAGACAGTGGGCTCGCGCACAACGATTACTACCACCTGATTCTTCTCGCACGAAACCTGACCGGCTATCAAAATCTGATCAAGCTGGTAAGTAAAGGGTATCTTGAAGGGTTCTACTATAAGCCACGGATTGATAAGGAACTATTAAAGCTACATCATGATGGGATCATCGCCCTCTCAGGCTGCCTGAGCGGTGAAATTCCCTACCTCATCGGCCAAAAAGATATGGCAGGCGCCATGGCGGTCGCTGGTGAGTTTCAGGAAATCTTTGGGGAAGATCACTTCTATCTTGAAGTTCAGGCAAACGGCCTCGAGCATCAGCGCATTGCAAACGCGGGACTCATCGAGATCCACAAGAAGCTCGGAATCCCCATGGCCGGAACCAACGATTGCCACTACCTCAACAAGGAAGACGCGAGGCCCCATGAGTTGATGCTGTGCCTCCAGACGGGAAAAACGTTAAGCGATCCCAACCGAATGAAATTCGACACAGATCAGCTCTACGTCAAATCAACGGACGAAATCGCCCCAGCATTTGCCGAGTTTCCCGATGCCATGATGAACACCTGTCGGATCGCCGACCATTGTGATCTCGATCTCCCCTTGAACAAGACACATCTCCCACAGTATCGCGTGCCTGACGGGTTTCACGATCGCGAATCCTATCTTGAGCATCTTGCCGTGGCGGGCCTCAAGGAACGCCTCAAGGAACGTCCCAGCCGGATCGCGGCACCCATCTACGAGCAACGGTTGAGAGAAGAGCTCATGGTCATCTGTTCGATGGGATTTGCCGGGTACTTTCTGATCGTCTGGGACATCATCCGCTTCGCTCGGTCTCGTACGATTCCTGTTGGACCAGGACGTGGTTCGGCTGCAGGCAGCCTGGTCGCATATGCGTTACGAATTACCGACCTTGACCCGTTGGTGTATACGCTCTTATTCGAGCGTTTCTTGAACCCTGAACGCGTCTCCCTTCCGGATATCGACATGGATTTTTGTATGGATCGGCGAGGTGAGGTCATCAACTATGTCGTCGACAAGTACGGCACCGACCATGTCGCCCAGATCATTACCTTCGGGACGCTCGGTGCAAAAGCCGCCATCCGTGATGTCGGACGGGTCTTGGAGCTGTCGTACGCGGACGCGGACAAAGTTGCGAAGCTCGTCCCTAATCAATTGAACATCACCTTGCAGCAGGCCCTGGAGACCGAGCCTCGCCTGCGCGAGTTGGTCGAGACCGATCCAAAGGTCAAAGAGCTGATGGCAAATGCCCGATCGCTCGAAGGTCTCGCGCGCCACGCCTCCACCCATGCCGCAGGCGTCGTGATCTCCGAAGGTCCGCTCACCGACCATGTCCCGCTCTACAAAGGCGCGAACGACGAAATTGTAACGCAGTATTCGATGGGGGATGTTGAGAAAATCGGCTTGGTGAAATTCGACTTTCTCGGCCTCAAGACGCTGACGATGATCAGGCGAGCCGAGACCCTGATCAACGAGACCCATCCCGGTGCTCCGCCTCTCGTGATCGACCAGGTGCCCTTCGACGACCCAGCTACGTTCGCTTTGTTGAGTTCTGGAAAAACAACTGGGCTTTTCCAATTGGAAAGTTCGGGTATGCGAGATCTCCTCACAGGACTCAAGCCCGATCGATTCGAAGATATCATCGCGATCATCGCACTGTATCGACCGGGTCCGATGGACCTGATCCCAGATTTCATCAAGCGCAAGCAGGGGAAGGTGCCGATCACGTATGAGGCACCGGAACTGGAGCCGATCCTAAAGGACACCTACGGCGTGATCGTGTACCAAGAACAGGTCATGGCGATCGCCAATAAGGTCGCCGGTTTCTCGTTGGGACAAGCCGACATTCTTCGCCGCGCGATGGGGAAGAAGAAGCCGGAAGAAATGGAAAAGTTGCGCGTCAAGTTCATCGACGGGGCGAAGCAGAACAAGATTCCTGAGAACAAGGCGCAAAAGCTCTACGAACTCATCCAGAAATTCGCCGGATATGGCTTCAACAAATCGCATGCGGCCGCGTATGCCGTGGTCTGTTACCAGACAGGCTTCTTGAAGGCCCACTACCCGACGGAATTTATGGCGGCGCTCATGACCACCGACATGGGCAACCAGGACAAGCTGGTCGGGTATTTCACCGAGTGTCGAGATCTCGGCATCAAGGTCCTGGGACCCGATGTGAACGCGAGTCAAACACACTTTGCCGTGGCAAACGGAGCCATCCGGTTCGGCTTGGCGGCCATCAAGAACGTCGGTGAGGGAGCTGTTGAATCGGTGCTTGACGTGCGATCTCGTACCGGCCCCTTTGGGTCGTTCTTCGACTTTTGTCGGCGGGTGGACCTGCACAAGGTCAACAAACGAATGCTGGAAGGGTTGATCAAGGCCGGCACCTTCGATTCAACGGAAGCAAAGCGCTCCCAACTGATGGCCGTACTCGATCAGGCCGTGGAAGAGGGCGCGGCAGCCCAGCGCGAACGAGAGGTCGGGCAGACCAGTATCTTTGGCGAGGACTTTCACGGAGAACGTGCTGCAGTGGCTCTCCCCGCACCGACACTCCCCTCGATCGCCGAATGGGATCAGGTTCAGCGACTTAAGTATGAACGTGAATTAACCGGCTTTTATATTTCCGCTCATCCTCTCACACGATACGAAGCCACCCTCGGTGCCCTCTCCACCACTTCGACCATAGGCTTGAAGGATTGCGCCGACAACGGCGAGGTGAAACTCTGCGGCATTATCGCCACCGTCAAATCGATGCTCACGAAAAAAGGCGATCGTATGGCCTACCTGACCGTAGAAGACTTGCACGGCACAGCCGAGGTCATCGTCTTTCCTGATCTGTTTAAGACGGCTGGAGAGTTGATCACACCGGAACGCATCGTGAGAATCACCGGAACGATCGATCGTGGCGATAAAGGCACCAAAATCAGAGGCAGTAAGATCGAGCCGTTGGCCGAGGTGCAGGCACAGGCGATCAAACGCATTCGAATCCGCCTCACTGATCGCCCTGACATGCAGGACCAGCTGCCCCGTTTGCTGGAGGTGCTCAGGCGGCACCCCGGTAGCACCACCATTTCCATGTCGTTTCGAACGGATGGCACCTTGGAAGCGGAGACCGCCCCCCTCCCAAACCTCACGATCTGTCCGAGCGACCACTTCATATCGGATGTTGAAGAAGTGCTAGGCAAAGGGGCCCTTTCTTTGCTATCTTAAAGAGTCCTTTCAGGGAGATTTCGAGACTCCATCTCCCTTATGTGTGTCTGGGTTGGATTCTTGAACGTCCATGCGAGATTACCTCGAGTTTGAAAAGCCGATCCGAGAGATCGAGGAGAAAATCGAGAAACTCTCCGCTGCAGCCACCAGCGGGAAGACGTCTTCTCAGAACGACATTCGGAAGCTTCGTGCGAAGCTCGCTCAAGTCGAACATGATCTCTATCAGACCCTCACGCCTTGGCAGCGCACTCAGCTCGCGCGGCATGCTCAACGTCCAAGCACCTTAGACTATATCGGTGAACTCACCAGAGATTTTCTCGAGTTCCATGGGGACCGTGTGTTCGGCGACGACCGAGCTATTGTGGGAGGATTCGCTCGATTCAACGATCGTCCCGTGATGATCATCGGTCATCAGAAAGGCAAGACGCTGAAGGAACGCATGCAGCGAAACTTCGGCATGCCCAATCCAGAGGGCTATCGAAAAGCACTCCGGCTCATGAAAATGGCGGAAAAGTTTAACCGCCCGATCCTGACCTTCATCGATACTCCGGGAGCCTATCCCGGAATCGGGGCCGAAGAACGCGGACAAGCTGAAGCCATCGCCCGCAACCTGTTCGTCATGTCACGATTGACGGTTCCTATTATTTCCGTCGTAATTGGTGAAGGAGGAAGCGGCGGCGCTCTGGCGCTCGGCGTGGCCGACCGTGTCTTGATGTTGGAACATTCCGTCTATTCCGTCATTTCTCCAGAGGGCTGTGCCGCCATTCTGTGGGACAGCCCAGAAAAGGTACCTGATGCAGCCTCTGCGCTGAAGATGACGGCTGACGACTTGGCCAAGCTCGGCATCATCGACCAAATAGTTCCTGAACCGCTTGGTGGCGCACATCGGGAACCAAGAGCCATGTATGATCAAGTCGGCAAAGCGCTCACCAACCAGCTCTTTGAACTGCTCGATGTGCCGGCTGAGCAACTCCTCACGCAACGAGACCAGAAATACCGCAAGATGGGAGCGGTGAACGGTCTGCTCCCCTAATCGAGTCTGATCCCAGCACTCTTCTTATTCCATTTGGATTCGAAGAAGTCCGACCTCGGTGAATCGCCGTTCGATCACCGCAAGAATGTTCCCAACTAATGACGGACGGTACGGATCAAACACCGCTGCTGCCAGATATCGGTTCACCGTTGTCGGTAATTTTCGCCGCCACGCGACAGCCGCTTGCCTGGCCTGTTCGGCCAACGTACCATCGAGCAGTCGTCGAATCTCTCGCTCAAAGAATGCGACATGCACCACTTCATCATCGAAAATCGAGGCAAGGTCAGGTCTGAGTGTACGGAGCAATCTCGCAAATTCTAGCCCTAAGGATTCGTAGCCATAGATCTGAACAGCCAGGACCGGCCATTGACGTGGAACGGATGGAAGTCGCTCTTGCTCGGGCGATTGAGTGTCGAGCATCGCTCTAAATTGTGCGAGATGTTGTTGCTCATCTTCCTCATGTTTTCGGAGAAAGGTGTACACGTTGGCAGGAACGTCTTGCTGCTGGGCCGACCGCACCGTCCTCAGCGCCATCGCTTCAGCCTTAACAAATTGTTCCAATAAGGCCCGTTCGCATACCAGCGGGAGCCGAATGGACGTATCGTAATCACCCGACATGATACGCGCATCCTACGCAAACGATACGCAGTTGTCCAAAGATCCATTGCAGAGGGTTGACTCGATCTTCAGATCTGTGTACATCTTAAAGGAAATGACTCGAAAGATCGGTGATATGCGAGAGATCATGTGCGGCTCATCACCGAACCAACACCACTCTGGACACACAGCTCATAGGCCTGTCAACGCATGAGGTTCTACCCATGACACATCCGACAAGGTCTGCGTCAGCCATGATCAAGCCGGTTGCTCTCTGCCTACTCGCCACGGCGCTCTTGATGGACATCGGCTGTGTCAGTCGGCGTGCCTATGAGCAGCTCAAAGCGGAAATCCAGGAACAAACCCAAGCGTTAAAAACAGTGCAGGAGGACGTGAGCGGGTTAGATCAGGAAATCGCCGTGTTGCAGGCGACCAATCGACGCAAGAACATTACCATCGATGAGCTCCTCGCCGCGATCCAACGTGAACAAGAATTATTGCCGGCCATGCGAGAGGAAGCCGAGGAACGGCATTCGTCTCTCAAGACCCAGGTAGCCAATTTACTGGATCAAAGTTGGCACCTCGCGCGCAAGATTGCAGATCTTCGACAGGCCAATACCTCGTTGCAGACCATGGCGGCTCAGTATAAGCAGGAAATGAGGCAGGTTCAGGCTCAAGCTCACACGCCTGTGCTGGTAGCTGCGCACGCAGAGCAACCCTCCATCACGTCCTCGACAACGACCGAAGACCCTGCTGCCCCAGAACCGCCGCCGGTTGAAGTTGAGGAGGAGCAGCCCGCGTCGTCTGCGAGTAATGACCAGAGTGCGCCACCGCAAGTTGCGCAATCCGCTTCGGCGGCACCTGATCTCACGCCTGTCACGCCATCCGTACCATCTCCCCCCTCTGCGCCTGTGAATGTAGAACCACCTGAGGCCGACGAATCGTGGTTCGACATGATTACCGGCTGGCTCCTCGCATTCTGGAATTGGTTGATTAGTTAGCACTGCGCCAAGACTTTTCAGACTGAGCGTTTTTGGGAGCTAGACAATGCTAGTTCTGCATGGCCCACTCCAGCCGCTGCGGCTCAAGTCCCAGATCCCGTTGCGAGATAGCCTGTGAGGAAGTAGCTACCACCGGAGCCTCTCGATCCACGTTCTCCCCCGCACGACACACTGCTGAGATGGCGTGCAACATGGATATTGTTTCTATCTCTTCATGCGAGTCTCTACCAGCCATGCTGATGGATTCAGTCAACGGTCAAGAGGCCACAAACATTAGATCGGTGAGGTTCAAACCACCTCGTCTGGGCTATCGAACTTTCGCCCAACCGACGGTAGGACATCGCAGAGATAACGTGTGTACCCGCTCGCACTGCCGCTTCAGCCACCATGAGTCCAGCTTGCGCCCATCGATGATCACTCCCGTTACCGCTTTGCTACAAATACCGGATTAGAACATCATAATGCTCGTGTGTACGATAATACATACATTGATGCGATAGAGACACCCACGTAATTTACAACTACTACTCGCAGGGCTATGCCTACGCAGGGTTACACATACGTAGGACTTTGCCAACGGAGATCTTTCCCTCCAGGTATTACAGTCGACTCGGAACGAAATCTTATCGTTTCTTTAAATTTAGCCCTATTACCATAACTCTTAGCAGGCCTACGTCTTGCAGAAGCACATCGCTGCAAACCGGTGATGGCCATCGCTTTGCGACAACTTACCGTTTCCACTTTGCTTGATCAATGGCAGCGAATGGAACGAACACATACGTAGTTGAAGGAGAATCATGATGCACAATCGCATTATCTATTGTGCCATCCTTGGTATTGCCAGTCTCTTGTTCGGAACCGTTGAGGGCGTGCTTGCCGCTGAGGATTTGGGGAAACGAAATAACTTACGCGTGACCAAACCTACGCGTCCTCAGAATCCTGACGATTCGTTTGGCCGGATGTTCTCAGGTTTACTCCCCTATGCACCTCCGACGAATGAGGTAAGAGAGCTCGCTCAGAAAGTAGGGGTCAAAGGCGGGGTGTGTGACGCGCAAGACCTGCTTACGGATCCGATCCAGTCGATCCTCAATCCTGCTGTCCACAGCCCGAATAATCCTGACAATCCCAACATGACGGCGGGGATGACCTTCTTCGGGCAATTCCTCGATCACGACATGACTCTCGCGTTGAGAGCGCCGATCACCGAACCCACGGACCCCAGACGCACCACTAATTTTAGGTCCGCTGAGTTAGACCTCGATAGCCTGTATGGTGAGGGTCCCGACAAATCGCCGGAACTCTACGATACCAGTTCCGGTGACATCAAATTCAAGGTAGAGGAGATTCCTGGGTCGGCGGCCGTGTCTCGAGGAGGAAAAGTCCGCTTTGATCTTCCACGCGATGCGAACAACAATGCCATCATGGGGGATAGCCGGAATGATGAAAATATCATCGTCAGTCAATTCCATCTGGCAATGTTGATGTTTCACAATGCGGTGACCGATCAAGTCCGTAAGGATCCGGCCTTTGCCAACCGTTCTGCGAAGGAAGTCTTTGCAGAGGCACAGCGTCAGGTGCGCTGGCACTACCAATGGATCATCGTCAATGAATTTTTACCGCTGACGATCGGGCAGAACCGGGTGAGCGAGATCCTGCGTCAGGGCCCGCGCTTCTATAACTTGGGCGACCGTTCCCGGGACAGGGACTTCCGTTCTCGCCGGCAGGACCCGTTAATACCCGTAGAATTCGCCGTGGCCGCCTACCGGTTTGGTCACTCCCAGGTCAGGCCCAGTTATCGAATGAACTTCGGAGCCTCCCCTGGCAACGAATTCTTCGCCTTCATTTTTGATGACTCGATCGATCCGAACAACCCAGACCCCAACGACATGCGTGGCGGCAAGAGGGCGGCTCGTCGATTCGTCGATTGGCAGACTTTCTTCAAGTTGGACAGTGTGAACTTCCGTCCCAACAAGCAGATCGACAGCAAGATCTCGACCCCCCTGTTCCTCCTTCCCGGACAAAAAGGACCAGCTCCGGGGCTCCCGACCGATGGCCCCCAGTCCTTGGCATCTCGAAATCTCATGCGTCACGTGAACTTTGGAATCCCCTCGGGGCAAGCCATTGCGCGCGTGATGGGAGCCCGAGTCCTGACCCCAGAGCAACTCCAAGAACTCGCAGAGTTCAACATGGAGAAGAATACACCGCTCTGGCTCTACATCCTCAAAGAAGCGGAGGTTCTCGAGCAAGGGTTGCGTCTGGGTCCGGTTGGAGGCCGCATTGTCGGCGAGGTTTTTATCGGACTCTTAAAAGCTGACACAGACTCCTACCTGTCTGCGAACCGAAACTGGAAACCGACGTTACCCTCGGCAAAATCCGGAGACTTCGAGATTGCCGATCTACTGAGATTCGCCGGAGTCGTTCACCCGCTGGAGTAAATCTTACCGCGAACCTGTTGCGGCATATCCTCTGTCGTGAGGATACGCCGCAACACCGAGTGAGAACGACGGATGTGTCATGACGGTCGGCCTCGATGAGGTCCTTCACAGGAATCACAGTCTGCGCCGCGAGATCGATAGTCGATCACTCCTCCTCGGCGATCAAGTTCGATCAGGCAACAGTCATCGAGCTGCTGCTTGAGTTGTTTGCGGCCCCGTTGGACCCTGGATTTCATGCCTGACAATGAAAGACCCATCTGCCTAGCAGCAACCTGTTGCGTCAGCCCATCAATCTCGACCAGCGTGATGGCCTTTCGATAGTCTGGTGAGAGCCGCTCAATCATGGGACGAAGACAGCCCGCGAGTTCTAAGCGAGACTCCTCTCCCTCGCCTCGATCTGACATCTCCGGTTTCTGTGTTGTTTCGTCACGCCGCTCAACTTCCGAACTCAATCCAGTCGGGATCTCTCGTTGCCGTCCTGGCGTTCGGTAATAATCGATGATAGCGTTCCGCGTGATCTGATAGACCCACGAGACCAACCGCTGTGGATCCTTCACCGAGTCGATCTGCCGATGGACTCGCACAAACACCTCTTGCAGCATATCGTCGACATGTCCTTGATCATCCACACGTTTGGCTATGAAGGCCCGGAGACCATCGTGCAGCAGTTGCCAAAGCTCTTCTGTCGTCTTTGCCATAATGGCCTCTCGGTGAGTTTCTCCCAGATGAAGCGGTATCGCCTTAGACTCCGCATGTGGCTGGCTCATGCGCACCAGTTGCCTTCGGAATACAGCAGCCTGTTTGACCAAGTTGTCCGCTGACCGCCAACTGCTCATGGACCGTAAAGATTTCCCAGGCGTTACCATCCGGATCGTTGAACCAGAGCTTATCTTGCCGAGCAAAGCAGCAGGTGACACCCTCCTCAACTCGTTGAAGTATTCCTTTATGTTGCAAGTGGGTCTTCCACTTGATGATCTCCTCAACCGTGTCAACCTCGATCCCTAAATGATTCACGGTACTCACGCCTTGTGTTGAGGACACGAGGGATAAATTTAGTGCCGGATTCTTCAAGTCAAACTTCGCATAGTCAGCCACCTGCTTCTGTGGTTTCATGCCGAAGACTTTTTCGTAGAATGCAGTCGACTTCGCCACATCACGAACATCGAGCGAAATATGGGGACGCATGGGATACCTCCCTGAAAGAGCAGCGGATGATTCCGCACTCATCTCTAGAGACGAAGGAGGTTCAAATAAGACGCAACCCCGCAGCGGAGGAAGCCTGCCTTACACTCGTGTCTTGGCGGAACAAGCATTGAGGTGGTCGTCCACCATACCCACGGCTTGCATGAACGCGTAGATGATCGTGCTTCCGACGAAACGGAAACCTCGCTGCTTGAGGTCTTTTGAAAGTGCGTCGCTCTCCGGGCTTGTGGCTGGGACATCCGACATCGTCCGGCGGTTATTCACCTTTGGTTTCCCGCCGACAAATTGCCAGACATATCGATCAAAGGTACCGAATTCATTTCGCACAGCCAGAAATGCCTGTGCGTTCGTCACCGCCGCATCGATCTTTAATCGATTTCGTATAATGCCGGGATCATTCAATAGTCGTCTCTTATCGTTGGCCGTGAACGTGGCCACTTTCGTTGGATTAAACCCGGCGAAGGCTTTTCGGTAGTTTTCACGTCGCTTTAAGATTGTGTTCCAACTCAGGCCGGCCTGTGCGCCCTCAAGCAAGAGCATTTCAAAAAGTCGGTGATCATCATGCACCGGCTTACCCCATTCCTGATCGTGGTAACGAATCATATGGGCCTGATCTCCTGCCCACGGGCAACGCCTCTCCGGTTTGTTTTCGGTAGCCATCCCTAACAACCATATGACAGCCAGACCCCCTTGCGAGGTGGTCTGATCGGGCTCTCCTTTGTTCTTCCTTGCTCTACCGCCGAAACGCGTCTTTGCCCTTGACCACGTCTTCCAATATTTTGTCGGCCAACTTGCCGGCCTTCCAGCGGCGATACCGTTGGTGAATCACCAGCCACAGCACCACACCGCCGATCCCCATGAGAATCATTAAGACCGTATCGTCCATATGAACACATTACCCGGCGCCGCCTTCCTGAGGCAAGCCTCCCCGTGATCAACCTTACTTAGGATGCTACTTGACCGTAGAAAAACCGAGGAGAGGCAAACTATTTGGCCTTCATCTTCCTTCTAGCCCCCACTACCGGCCCAGCCTTCTTTGTTTGTGTGATCAGTTTGCGAGTGGCAGTTTGCTGAATAAGAAAACTCTGGAGAGCCACAGCCTGGTTATGGTGCTCATCTTTGGCCGAATAGAGCAGCGTCACAGGACTGGTCTTTGCCTGTTCTTTGATTGCGGTAAGGAACGCTGTTTTCTCTTTTAGCTCGGCATGGTAGCGGTGGAGAAACTCAACCCAACGTGTAGGATCATGGTTGAACCATTGCCGAAGGACTGTCGAGGGCCCGAGATCAGGCAACCAGAGATCGAGTTTCGCCTCAGACTTAGAAAGTCCCCGTGGCCACAGGCGATCGACCAGCACACGAAAGCCATCGGACTTCGTCACCGGTTCATAAACTCGTTTGACCAGAACCTTACCCATAGGTGCTAGAGGCCGATGGTTTCAATCTGAGCAATTTCTTCCGGCAACAAACTGAATCGCTCACACTCGAGATCTTCCTTCATGTGTTGAGGATTCGTCGTACCGGTCAGGGGCAGCATGCCGACCTGCTGCGAGAAACGAAATACGATCTGGGCTAGGCCAGTCTGATACTTGGCCGCCATCGTGCGGATAGCTTGGTCAGTGAATACTTCACGGTTGGCTGTCAGCAGTGAGAAGCCCTGATAAATTATGTTATTAGGCTGACATATCTCACGCACTTCTTTATCCCAGCCGAATGCCGCATAGCAACGATTCTGCACCACCATCGGCTTATGCTTGGACTTCTCGCAAAGCAACGTCAACTGATCGGCCGTGACGTTGCTGATCCCGATCATCTTCGTCTTGCCGGCATCATAGAGTGCTTCGATCGCCGTCCAGACTTCCCAATCCTCCGCTCCTAATCCCCGTCGGGAATAGGGTCCATGCAGCATGTACGAATCGAGATAGTCGGTATGGAGGTGGTCGAGAGAACTGGTGAAGGATTGCTGAACCTGTGTAGTGATGCTCGCTCGCGCGTCGTACGGGAGACGATGATCCTGCCCATTAATCGGTGTGAACTTGGTTTGCAAAAACAGCTTGTCACGGGTGACACCTTGCTCTGCTAATTGTAGAAGTGCCTCCCCTACCCGTGCTTCATCATAATGAACAAGTTGATTCGCCGTATCGATCGCCGTGAAGCCTGTTTCCACGGCTTGCACCACTAGGCCCGTTGTCGTCTCTTTCTTCCAGGCCGTGCCGTACATGAAGGAGGGAATTGAAACGTGATTGTATGTGGTCAGTGGCATCAAATGATCTCCTATAAAGTCCTCTACCATACACAGTTCACGCTGGCGGTCTCAACGGCTGCACGCTACAGATTCTTCGGCCACCAGGAACTCAGCTCATGAGACCTCGCGCGATAGTTGGCATGGCTGACATGGATGCCTCTCGCATATCGGGGCAGAAAAATGATGGGGTCTATTGTGAACACGACGAGGTCATCAGAATACGATGGAGCTCGGCAATGGAGAATCGCTGCTTTGATGTTCCACGTAGCGGAGCGTTGCCCGGACAGAATCATCGTCCGATATCTATTAGAGGCTGCTTCGTCGCCGTCATCGCTCCACGCGGGTTGTCGAACAGCCGATTCATGGCCGGCAATTCAGGTGGCACAGGATTCGGCTTGGCATCCGGCGTCAGCACCACACCCCACTGGTGATTCTGCCGGCAGATATTGTCGAGCACCAGCGCACCGGCTTGAGAGAACAGCAGGATGCCGCTGAGCATGTTCTTTTCACACAGGTTTCTGATGAGTTCCGGCTGGCTCGTCGGATCACGGACCGCGATACCAAAGTGATGGTTGTCAAAACACTGATTGCCCACCACACGCGGTCGAGCACCGGCGAACACAAAGATGCCGGACTCCCGATTGCCACAGACTTCGTTCTCCGTGAAGACCACGCTGCACTCCGGACCGTACAATAAGACACCTGAGAGCACACCATCCCTTGCCCGACACTGGCTGATGGTACAGGCGGAATCCAGCACATTGATGGCGGCATGTTGATCGCTGCCGACATAGCGAAATGTGATGCCGCTCACGGTTCCGCGAGAAACTCGTTGCAGATACAGCGGCCCGCCTCGTCGGCTGAAAATGGTGACTTGATCCCGTCCCGCTCCAACGAGATGCACGGACCGCTCACTGATGAAGATCTTGTCTTCGTAAATACCGGGGCGGATGTAGACCTGATCGTCTTCTCTCGCATCCGTCAATGCCATGCCGGGGCTGGGATAATACCGCTCATCCTGTGCGTCCACGATCAACGTCCGTCCGCCAAAGGGATTCTCCGGTACCACCGGTTTCATACTGTGCTCCTGCATGGGCGTCAGTATACTGCAATTGGAGCCCGGTGGAGACACCATCGTCGTCCTTGAGCGTCATACATCCATCACCCCCACCCGCGATCACCAGTCAGCGGCGGCCATTGCTCCTGGGCGAAATTCCTAGTTTCACACCACTCGACTGACTGATCGCACATGACCATCGAGCGTTCCGACCTACTACTGGACAGGCGTACAACATGACGTGCAGCCCGGATCAGTATGCTGACTGGCCACCGGCTTCGTGGTCGGCTTCCTTGCCGTGAGAAATCTCTATCGGCACGTCCCCTATACCAAAAGCTTCCTGCCATAAACCGCATTCACGGGGCGTGGTCAGGTTGTATGAACGGGTGTAAAATGTACCTGTGTCGAGTCACCCTTCCCATGGAGGCTCGCATGGTACGGAACAATTACGAGCAATCCTACCGAGCACGCGCGTTGAAATTATTCCCCTGGATCTGCGCCCACTGCGGACGCGAATTCGACGGAAAGAAGCTGAACCAACTCACGGTTCATCACAAGGACCACAACCATCACAACAATCCCCCAGACGGCAGCAATTGGGAGTTGCTCTGTCTCTACTGCCACGATAACGAACACCAACGCGATCAGGTCGGCGACGGATCGGGGGAAGCACCCTCGACCCGTGAGCCTGATCGCCCCTTTACACCCTTCGCTCAACTTACCGACCTGCTTAGACGTAATACCGCAGCCTGACCCAAGTCAGGCCGAAGGTTCAAGACAACAATCCGCATGGCCACAAACCTTCGCATCGTTCCCTTGATTGCCCTCGGCGGCTCAATCTCCGGTTACTCCGACACCTCCTTTACTTACCTGCCAGATCTGCCTGCAAGCCGCCTGGTCCAAAATGGTTTGGCAACAGCATGATGCAGTTGGGATTGAACCCTTGTGCCTTCAGGGTATCAATGCTCCCTAAACTTTTATCCTGCTGCAGATCGATCACGGTAATAGACCCATCACTCAGACCTTCCAAATTCAGGAGACTATTCTGGACAAACAGGTATCGTTCGTCGGGTGACAGCACGCTATGGTGCGCCCCGGCTGCAGCCGCGATGGTCTTGAGAAACTTCGGATGACGCGGATCGCTGTTGTCGTACAGACTCACATGCCCCGGTTTGGCTGTCGTGACGAAGAGGCGGTCCCCCTTCTTGTTATAGAGCATTTCCAGCGGCATCCCCTGTCGCCGCGTCTCGAAATCATCGATTTGATGGAAGGAAAACGCCTTGCGACTGGGATCCCACACTCCGGCCCACAGCGTGCCCTCCATCATATTAGTAATATGCATCACGGGTGGATCGGCATTGGGGCTGAACATGATTTCGACCGGCGCCGATTTCGCTGGAGCCGGCTTTGACCCGATCTTGTGGGTCGAGAGCACCTGTCCTGTGCTGGCCTCGATCACAGTAACCGAATCCCCCTGCTCCGACATGTCCGGTTTCACCGTGCTGGTCACAACCACTCGATCAATCCCGTTGTGAATCGCGATCCCATGGGGATAGAGAATCGTGGCCGCACCGGGATCCCTGGCGCTAATCGTCTTGATCGGCTTATCGACACGTGCGTCCCCCACGATCACCGTGCTCGAACCCATACAGGTGAGATACCAAGTCCGGTTATCTTCTGACACGACCAGATCCTCCCCAACTTGACAATCAGGGACCTCAATGGCGCGTAGCCGATAGGGAAACTTCGTGAGGTCCACGACGTGCAAGATGCTTTTCCCCAAGGCCGTCACGTAGGCTTTAGTACGGTCCCGGTTGAAGAAGATGTGGTGGGCCACGAGGTCCGACGGAAGCGGAATCTCCATCAGAATCTTGCCAAAGTCGGCGGACTGCGGGTCGATTTCCATGATCGCAATCCCCTCTCGTCTTACCGGTTGATTGGCTTTACTTTCATAGTTGATCAGAGCAATAAATTCTGCCGATGCGGGAGCCGTGCTGGCGAGCAACAACCCCACGGCCAACGAGAACAATTGGAATGGTTTCATGACAGCCTCCTCATGAATGATAAGAAACGTATTGTGAATCAGTTACGTATTGTCGTGCAGCACAGACACTAAACGGCAATCTGACCCTCTTTTTTTCTAACACTTGCTGTTACGCCCGAAGGCCAATGACCTCGAGATATTCTCCGAACACGGTTGTGCAGCCGCCCCCGGCTCGATTATGCAAAGTCCAGAGCGTTTCTAGCTCTCGGAACAATTGGGCTTGGCCCTCTGAGTCCAGCGACGCAAACGCCCGATTCGTCGGGCCGTAGTACAGGCGGAAGAACTCGACGACCTCCGACGGTGGAAAGGGATACTCGAGACGATACTGCCGTCGAGTAAGACTGAGATCTGAAACTCCATGGCCGAGCCGTTCACGGACCGTCGTTTCGTCTCCCCACAAGACCGGCGAGGGCATCCCATTCGGCGCAATAAACTTCGCCACGGTCTTGAACATTTGGCCAACAAATCCCTGCGCCGTCCAATTGGCCATGGCCACTGTGCCTCCCGGAACGCAAACACGGAGTAATTCCTGCGCAACGAGTTGAGGGCGTGGAGCGAACATCGCGCCGATCAACGTAACCACGACATCGAAGCTCGCATCGGTAAATGGAAGTGACTCCGCATCCGCCTCTTTGAATCTTGCGTTCAGTCCTTCAGCATTTGCACGCGCCTGTGCCCGCTCTACTAAGTTACCCACAATGTCTACCCCGGTCACCTCGATGCCGTCTTGGGCCGCCATCAGTGCTAATTGGCCAGACCCGCAGGCCACGTCCAACAAGTTACACCCAGGTGTCATGTTGAGTCTCTCGTAAAACTCCCTCGCGCTGCCTTCTAGGTAGCGTGAGAACCGATCGTACTCTCCGGCTGTCCATATGGATTTGAGCCGGGCTTTCACATTGTCTAGCTCCCCAATCGCCATGCTGGTCATCATCGCCTCCTCCTGTTGATGGATTGTTGAGCGCAGCTCTCTGTGCTGCGCTGTTTCTATTGCCACTATAGTCGAGAGAGGGCCTGGCGTCTTATCCGAGCGTCTGGCTCTCTTAACTGGAGAGTGTTAATCTTGCACCTCATTTATCCGGGCGTCCGGCAAACTTAGCCAAAACGCCTTCCGATAGGGGCACCTCACATGGACGTGTTGTCTGACGTTCTCAAGGCTGTGAAACTCGATGGCGCGGTGTTTTTTAACGGTGAATTTTCTTCACCCTGGTGCGCACGGCAGCCTGATGCCTGCTCCATGGCCTCGTATTTGTCGGCCGGATCCAAGCACGTGATCATCTATCACTTGATGACCGAAGGCCGGGGCTATGCTAGGGTTGGGGAGCATGGCCGGGCGATCTCCTTGGAAGCCGGTGATATCATCATTATTCCCCATGGTGATGCGCATTTGATGGGGAACGGTCCCTCCGTCAAACCGGTAGATAGCAGTGAGCAACTGCGGAAGGTCCTCGCAGAAGGAAAAATGCTGTCCCAATTCGGAGGCGGCGGAGAACTGACGCGGCTAGTCTGCGGATACATGACCTGCGATCCACAACTTTCGCAGGTATTTCTGGCAGGACTACCTCCAATCGTCAAAGTCCACATTCGGGACAATCCGTCGGGACGATGGGTGGAAGACACCTTACGCTATTCCGTCAACCATGCCGAGGTCTCAGGACCTGGCAGCGCTGCTGTCATCGCCAAACTATCGGAAGTCTTGTTCGTGGAAACTTTGCGTCGGTACATCGAGAAGTTACCGCAAACTCAGACAGGCTGGCTCGCCGGCGTACGTGAGCCGGACGTCGGCAAGGCGCTGGCGCTTTTGCACAAACAGCCGTCTCACCCCTGGACGATTGCCTCTCTGGCCGAAGCAGTCGGACTCTCACGTTCAGTGTTGGCGGAGCGATTTCGGCATTATCTCTCTGACACGCCGATGGGGTATCTCACGCGCTGGCGGCTGCAGGTCGCTGCTCAAGTACTGACGACCACGTCCAAGAGCGTGGCTGAAGTGGCGGGGGACGTCGGTTATGAATCAGAACCCTCGTTCAATCGTGCTTTCAAACGGGAGTTCGGCATCCCCCCGGCGAGGTACCGTACTCAGACACGATCTGCTCAACGTAGGGCCTAATAGAGATAGGATGGAAACCGGACAGGACATCACGATCACCGAACTCCGGCTCAGCTACCGCTACATCCAGGAACATCCCTGGGTCGTGACGGCCGTGAACGGTTTTCTCTCCGCTTACTTCATGGAACAGCCGAGCTTTCGTGTGCAACGCCATTTCGATGAACTCGAATCCGGCATGCACGTGTGGATCTGCGAAGTGCCGAGCACGATGAAGATGACCACGCTCCTCAGAAGACTCCAAGCCGATATCCCTCCTTGCCGCTATAGTCAAAGCACGACAGAATCAACGTGCGCTCCTCAATACCTCATCGACTCGCTCGAACAAAACTAACCAACAACACACCTCGACTCGCAAGAATTCTCAAACCAAGTGCTCGTCTTCCAATGGAAGGGTATAATGCACCATCATGAATCGTGTGCTCATCCTTGGGGCCGGAAAGATCGGCTCACTCATCGCCTGCCTGCTGAATCAAACCAACCGGTATGAGATTCATCTGGGCGACAAGACTTTGGATGCTCCCAGGGATCTGGTTGAGAATCTCCGACTGGAACGAGTCACCCCCTGCCTGCTCGATGTTCGACACCCCGACGCCGTCAGTACCTATCTTTCCACCCATCAGATGGACGCGATCTTGTCGAGCTTGCCCTATTTCTGCAACCCAACGGTTGCCGGTCTCGCCTTGACCCATAATCTTCACTACTTCGACCTCACTGAAGATGTAGAGGTGACGAACCAGATCAAAGTTCTGAGTTCTGGAGCCAGCCATGCCTTCATGCCTCAATGTGGACTCGCGCCAGGCTTCATCAGTATCGTCGCGCATGAGCTCATGACTCATTTTGCAACATTGGACACGGTCAAGATGCGGGTCGGTGCCTTGCCGGTGCATCCCAGCAACGCGTTGAAGTATTCGCTCACCTGGTCCACGGACGGGCTCATTAACGAGTATGGCAATGTGTGCTACGGCATTGAAGAGGGAGAAAAAGTCCCTCTGCAGCCGCTAGAAGGGTACGAGACCATCGAGCTGGATGGGCTCTTGTACGAAGCCTTCAATACGTCCGGCGGATTAGGTACGTTGGCGGACAGTTATACCGGAAGAGTCAGAACGATGAATTACAAGACGCTGCGTTACCCAGGCCATTGCGAGAAAATTCATTTATTGATGAAAGACCTCAAGCTCAATGAGGATCGCGAGACACTCAAACGCGTGCTTGAACGTGCTATTCCACAAACGCTGCAAGACGTTGTCTTGATCTATGCGTCGGTGACGGGAACGAAGAATGGTGGTCTGTTCGAGGAAAATTACGCGAAAAAGATTTACCCACAATGCATCAAAGGTACACTGTGGTCGGCGATTCAAGTGACGACGGCTTCCAGTGCGTGCTGCGTCATGGACCTTGTCTTGAATAACCCTGCGCAGTACCATGGATTTGTCACGCAGGAGTCCATCTCGTTGAAGACGTTCTTGGACAATGATTTAGGAGCCTGTTTCAGATGAGCACCTTTCACACCGCCCTACGAGACCTCGGCATTCAAGCCGTCAATTCCGGTGGCAGCACCGGCGCCGGCTGGTGGTCCGGCAGAAATGACGGTACGCTTGTTTCTTCTATCAATCCGTCGACCGGTGAGCAGATCGCCGGCGTCTATTCCTGTTCCGCTGAGGATTATCAGCGAATCGTCACGGATTCGCTCGAGGCGTTCCGGACCTGGCGACTGGTGCCTGCGCCCAAACGTGGTGAACTCGTTCGACTCATCGGTCAAGCGCTTCGAGAGAAAAAAGATCAGCTTGGCACGCTCGTCTCGCTGGAAGTCGGTAAGATCAAGGCGGAAGGAGACGGCGAAGTGCAGGAGATGATCGATATGACTGATTTTTCCGTCGGTCAGTCGCGGATGCTCTACGGTGTCACGATGCAGTCAGAACGGCCCGCTCACCGGATGAGTGAGCAGTGGCATCCGTTAGGACCAGTCGGTGTCATCACGGCATTCAACTTTCCCGTAGCCGTGTGGGCGTGGAACGCCTTTATCGCCGCCATCGCCGGCGACACGGTCATCTGGAAACCATCACCTAAGGCGCCACTCTGTGCCGTGGCGGTACAACAAATTTGTAATCGTGTGATGCAGCAACAGGGATATCCCGGTATTTTTTCTCTCTGCATCACGGATCAGCCTGCCCTCGCAGACCAGATGGTACAGGATGATCGCTTGCCTCTCATTTCTTTCACCGGATCTGTGCCAGTGGGACGTCGAGTGGCCGCGCTCGTCGGCCAGCGATTAGGGCGAACGCTCCTGGAACTTAGCGGCAACAACGCCGTCATTGTCGACCAGACCGCCGATCTCGACATGGCAGTGCGGGCCATCGTATTCGGGGCCGTCGGAACCGCTGGTCAACGCTGCACCACGACGAGACGTCTGTTCATCCATGAGTCACGATATGAGGAGCTCCTCGGCAGACTCGTGAAGGCCTATGCACAGGTCCGAATCGGCAATCCGCTGGAAAAAGATGTACTGATGGGACCGCTCATCGACCAGGTCGCCGTTGAATGCTATCGTGCCGCACTCGACGAGATCAAAAAAGAAGGCGGCGAGGTGCTGTACGGAGGACACGTGCTGAATCGCCCAGGATATTTCGTCGAACCGACGATCGTGCGGGCCAAAAATGAATGGCCGATCGTGCAACGCGAAACATTTGCGCCGATTCTCTACGTCATGCCGTTCCAAACCATTGACGAGGCGATCACCTTGCAGAACAACGTTCCTCAGGGTCTCTCCTCCGCCATATTTTCGAACGATGTGCGCCACGGCGAGCAATTCGTGTCTGCAGCCGGGAGTGATTGCGGTATCGCCAACGTCAACATTGGCACGTCCGGGGCGGAAATCGGCGGCGCATTCGGTGGAGAAAAGGACACAGGCGGAGGCCGGGAGGCTGGATCGGATTCCTGGAAAGCCTATATGCGTCGGCAAACCAATACCGTCAACTGGGGAAGGGAATTGCCGCTTGCCCAGGGGATCAAGTTTGGATCGTAAAGAGGACGACCATGGACCAAGCCCAGTTACTGGATGCACTTCTGGCGCGGATGGTTGCCGACTACATCGAGCATAACCGAGCGGCTAGTGTGCTCAAGACCTTGCTCGATCAATCTGGAGTGGGATTCTCTCCCGTCATAGATCATGTGACGATCCGCACGTTGGACATCGATCGAGGAGCTGAGCCCTTCGTGAAACTTGGCTATGACTACGACGAAACCCTTCAATACGACGACTGGTACGCGAAGGTCTTCCGCAAAGTCGGCTACCCCGCTCTGTTTGTCGACCAGGCGTATCCCGATAAACGAGGACACACCAGTATCATCCCAGGGTGGGTCAAGAAGTTCGGTGACAAGGTCTTCCACCATGTCGCAGTTCGGGTTGAAGATATCGAACTGGCTGTCGCGCGACTTCAGGAACAAGGAGTGGTTTTTGCCGGAAACATCGTTGGAGAACGTGGCGGGTCACTCAGGCAGATTTTTTCTGCACCGGAGACGATCGATGGACAACCCTTCTCCGTTCTGGAGCTGGCGGAGCGACACCGAGGGTACTTGGGCTTTCTCCCACCTCAGGCTGACAGCCTCATGAAATCTTCGACCGGTCGTTAAGTGCCTCACCCCATGTCTCGCAGCACATGATCGGGATTGCGGTCTCGCGCGATCGTCTTCATCAGCTGATCACCGAAAAGCACGACGACCCGATCACGATGGTCTTTCACCATCATGGAAGCCGACGGCCCCTTGAAGGTTGACGGATCTCCCTCCAGCCATGCGCTGCAGGTGAACGGCAAGGTCTCCAAGATCGTCTCCACACGGTATTCTTGGCGAAGTCGATACTGCAGCACCTCAAATTGAAGACGGCCAACTGCGGCAATCAAGGCTTCCTGATCGTTGAGGCTTCGCATAATCTGGACGGTTCCCTCCTGCGCCATCTGAGTGAGCCCCTTGTCGAAGGACTTGCGCTTCCCGACATCGGTCGGTCTCAGACGGGCAAAGATTTCAGGCTGAAATTGCGGCAGCGGCTTGAAATTGAATCCGCCCGTCACCGAAACCGTATCGCCAATGGCAAACACACCGGGGTTAATGATGCCAACAATATCTCCCGGATAGGCCTCTTCGACCGTGCTCCGCTCCTGCGCCACCAAACTATGCGGCCTCGCCAATCGAAGCTCGCGCCCCAGCCGGTGATGCTTCACGACCATATCCCGTTCAAAACGGCCGGAACAGATGCGAAGAAACGCCGTGCTGTCGCGATGCTTCGGGTTCATGTTGGCTTGAAGTTTGAAGACATAGGCACTGAAAGGCATGTCGATGGGATCAACCAAGAGCTCGACCCCACCATCGCCATCAGCAGGTCGGGCACTAGGGCTCGGCGCCAACTCCACAAACGCATCGAGAAAACTTTCCACTCCGAAGTTTGTGAGAGCCGACCCGAAAAAGACCGGAGTCACTTCCCCTTGAAGAAACCGGTCGCGGGTAAATGGATTTCCAGCGATCTCCAGTAGTTCCAAGTCGTGCACAACCTGGTCCATCGTCTCCTGTGAAACTCGGCCGCTAGCCCCGAGTTCTGCCAAGGCCAAGCTGTCCGTTTCAACTTTCGTGGCTCCGCCATGTGCCGTCCTGCTGAAGAGCTGCACGCGGTTATCGGCACGAGTCACAATCCCGACAAAATCACTTCCTGACCCAATGGGCCAATTAATGGCGCTGGCATGGATGTTCAAGGCCTGTTCGACTTCAGTCATCAAATCGAGAGGCGGACGTCCAGGCAAGTCCATCTTGTTGATCAAGGTCAGCACAGGGATCCGCCGCATGCGGCACACAGCAAACAGCTTCCGAGTCTGCGTTTCAACACCTTTGGCCGCATCAATGACCATGATGGCACTATCCGCCGCCGTCAGCGTACGATAGGTATCTTCAGAAAAGTCTTGATGGCCAGGGGTATCAAGCAAATTAATGACTGCACCTTTATATGGAAACTGCATGGCGGAGGCCGTGATGGAGATTCCCCGCTCCTGTTCCATTCCCATCCAATCAGATGCCGTGGCTTTTCCACCTTTGCGGCCCCGCACCATCCCGGCTGTTCGGATGAGCCCGGAGTACAAGAGCAATTTTTCGGTCAAGGTCGTCTTGCCGGCATCAGGGTGACTGATGATGGCAAACGTCCTCCTTCGCGCAATGGCCGCAGCTAATTCACTCGCAAACGTCGTGTCAGTTGTCATAATGGGTCGGCAGCATATCACATTCGTGTTATCGGAAGTGGAACTTCACAGAAAAGACGAGTCGCCAAGATCTGCGTAGCCGGCCCGCTCTAATGCACGGCGGACGGCGCCAAGGACCGCAGGTGTATCGGCATGAGGCAGAACAGATAGGTCTGGAGCAGCCCGCAAGCGAGCCAGCAGCTGCTGGCTCTCAGCACCCGCTAACGCGTCGCAGGTCTCGTACAAACCCTCGGGTCCCTCTTCAATCAGATTGTGCTTGTTTAGGATTTTTTGTAACGTCGCAATCAGACTGGCTGTTGGAGTCGGCATGAGGAGGGCCGCGATGGCGCCGTGATCGAGGCGTAGTCTGGCGGCAAGTGCGAGAGGTTCCCCGCCCCTGAGACGTTGCACGGTCGGCAATAGTATCTTTTCCTCCATCCCGATATGGCGAAGCAGCCCGGCTCGGAACTGATCATACATAGGCGGATCAACTCGGCCACCTGAATGAAAGACTGACTGGAGGAGAGCTTCTAATCGACGATGGTCCTCTGTCAGAAACTGAGTCACTAGGCCATCGGTTTCATATCTCTGTGAAGACATCGAGTGGGTTGGCATACAACTCGAAAAGGTTCAACTGCCATTCAACTCCGAATGGTGCCAGTAAGAATACAGGCTTGGATGGCACAAATTCCACTTTCAGCGCTGAACATGTGCGAGCGGTGATGTTCACAGGCCGTTAGGCCAGCGTCATCGCGGTGAGGGCAACAGTTTGAAGGACTCGAAACTCTGATCGATGCGGTAGTTAGTGCCACACGGCTTGCGCGTAGACCGCCAAGACGGAGATGCAGAAGATCGCGAGCGCTCCAAAGAATGAGGCGATGAGGGAGAATGGTCCATATCGCTGAAACGGTGGTCGCCGTGTGTGGGGAAACCGCATAAGGCAGAATGTCACACATGACGCCCCTATCCCGATGAGTGCGAGCAGGATCTGATCCGATTCCATAGGCCTCCCCATCCCACGGCTAGGCCAAGAAGAAAAATAACCCGGCACCACCAATAAGAAAGAAGATCACCCACCGAAGCAATCCTTCTCGTGCATCCGCATGAGCGTGGACAAGCCGACTCCTAAGAGCCGGTTGCGTGTGCACATAGGCCTCGACTTGCTCTTTGGCTTCTTTCAATCCGATGTGCTGCTCCACGCGAACCAGCTTGATGGCTTCCACAACCTGACCACGCCACAGAGCCGAGACTGCGGCTTGTGAAAGTATCACGGCCATGACTGGAGTAGTAGGCACGTCACAAGAGTTCGGTTGAAGAGCGGTAGAAGGCATGATTGAACCAAGTCTATCACTGCGCGATCAGCCACCGAAGAGAAACCAAGAATTGCGTCAGAGGGAGATAGTGGAAGGGCTTATGAGTACAGCATGATTGGTGGTGAAAAACCTGCTCTTACTTCATCTTTTTACAATCTCATCGTAGAATCTCACGAAGAGGTGGGCATGTTTCTCCGATTGATCTTGGTCATCCTTGTCACCGTTTCCGTGAACCCTTGGGATACGGTAGGCTTCACGGAAACAACCAAAGTTCGTAATGAGTTGATCGGGCCTGTTCGTAGTGTCACGGTCACAAAACACGGATATTCCACCATTGAAACCTATGATCGTGCTGGCCATCTCATAGAGGCCGTGCTCGATCTCACTCACGCCAAGACAGGAACACATTCCTTCTTTCAGTACAACCAGGATGGCCATCTGCAAGAAGAGCTCGCCTTTGACCAGAGTGGACGACTCATCTACCGAAAACATGTCATCTATGCGAGAGACCTTGCTGGACGAGACACGGCGTCGGTCACGGCGTCCGATGATGGACGTTTTCAGAGTGCCGAATTCTCGCTCTATGACCAACGAGGTCATCTCTGGGAACAGCTATCAGTGAGCAGTACGACAGGGTACAAAAGTCTTTTCGACATACAAGGCCATCGGATCTATTCGGCGTACTATCGCAAGGGAGAATTGCTCAATGAATTAAAACACCGATATGACGTACTGGGACGACTCCAAGAACTTGTGAGTTACGATGCGCAAGGCACCCTCATCGGTCGAGTCCTCAACGACTATGACGAGGCCGGCAAACGCATTCGATCAACCACCCATACTTTTGGTCTTCCACAACCTCGCACTTGGATCACGACCTACGAGTACGATTCGCTGGGCAACTGGATCAAAGAAGAGACGACTGAACAATCCCCCGCTTTCCAACCGGCCAAAGCTTTCACGATTCCTATTATTGAGGAACGTACGATCCAATACTACGACGGCACCAGCAGCGACGCTGTCGCACACCCCTAATAGCTGGTACGCCGATCGTAATGTTTCTTATGATGCAGTGATGCTATCTGCGGATGGAACGAAGCAGGATACATCTATCACGGGAGGAATCAGCACTGCATGTTCCTGTACGTCACGAATGCTGAAACCGCGATGGTTTTTTCAACGCTCGTGAGACCCGACACGTGATTCGCAATTAGTTGAAACTCGTTCAAAGTGGGAACTTTTTTCTGGCCAAGCCATTTTCTTAATGGTGCCCAGCATGTGTCGAAATGTTCAAACCACCACACGGGCGGGAGACAGCCGCCATCGACTCCCTCTTGAACAGATGTGCGAACACCGAAGGTCTGGAGCCTCGGCTTGTCAGCTCTCTGGTTGATTCCGCTCATAATCGGTTTCAGCTCCACCGTCTCCATCGACCACGCCTTATCGGCGTCCAGGCCAATGCGACTCTCCTCCGAGCTTTCGTTCAGCGGATCACTCGAGGTAGCAGGAACGAGCCATCCACGAAATTGTCGGTTATCCACTAAATTCACAGAACGCTCCTAGTAGTGGGATGTGCTTTCGAGAAGCAATCAAGGTGCCTAAGAGTTTTATTCTTGTTTGATAATGGTTTGGAATCCTCTAATCCAAACTTTTGTTGCACGAAAGCAATGCCCCTGTGGCATCTGTACCACAATAGAGACTTTTTCCTGCTTCACAGCTGCCACGTTTTCGCTCAATGGAAGACGGAGGGCAATCAGGTTTCACAATGAAACCCTATTTGATAGTTTCTCAAGTAGCTCATGCCCAATCTATTGGGACGGCGTAGACGTATTCGCATTGCCTTCTGACGATGTCAGACGGCTTAACCATTTCCCCAATGGCAGTGCTGTCGGAACTCGGAGCGTCACTTGAAGATCCGGCGCCTCCCGTGTGGCTCCGACACCGACAACAAAATTTATGAAACTGCGATCGCTCCACCGATAGGAGCCTCCGATAAGCAGAACTCCGATATGAGTGACTTGGGGCGCTGTGGTAAGAAGTAGGTTGGAGGCGGAAGTGGGTTTTGAAAAGATAGTATGGTCGTATCCCAATGTTAACGACAGCTTTTCATTCAGCGACACCCCGATGCCCAAGTTGGCATTACCACCGCTTCCTGGATCGACACGTCCGATGCCATTACCAACATCACGGGGGACATTGTAGATAAAACTCACGCTGCTGAAGAGGACGACCGGATCGCTCGGGTATAGCATGGTCAGACCCGGTTGAAAAATGTAAAAGCCGGACCCCGTCGGCAATTCGGTTTGCACGCCTGTGAGCGGGTCTGTCGGTACTTCAAACGGACCAGTTCCACTAATGCTCTTGAATCGGGCAAATCCGACGAAATAGGGTTGGTCAGGCCCGCCCTGGTTGAGCTGAAACCGCCCCGTGGTTTCCACATCTCCAATCCCCCATCCGTTGAAGGTCGAGAGCGTATCGGCTTGAGAGGGGGTAGCGATGGGCCGTTGCGTGATCGAATCTTCCCGATAGAGGTAGGGCAGTCTTACCTCAACCTCAAGCCGGTTTGTTAATCCATACCGCCCCACCAGAGCCGCAGTATAAATATCACGGCTCACCCCTTGGATGTTAATCAGACCGACCGTGATGGCCGGGACGATGGTAAACCCGGTCAGCGTCACACGGCTACTGCTGAGATGGGCGAATTGCAGATACGGCTCCACAATGAGCGTGCCCTTGGGGGTCAACACCCCGGCCCCTGGAAGATCAAAGGTTCGAACCATCCACGAAGGGAGAACCTCTTTTTTGCTTTCCGGAGCGATCCCCACAGGACCGGCAGGTTCCTGAACTTCCGCTTGCTGAACTTCCGGAGGATGGTTTTCTGAGGCGGGTTGCTTTTTTTCACGGCGCCGGGTCCCGTTGGTCTGACCATTCTGCTCGTTTGCAATAAGATATCGGGAAGCACTGCGTGGCCATTGAAGACGCGGCCCTTGAAAATTCACCCAGTCATCTGTACCTAACTGATCGACAGACCGGTCCACTAGACCAAGCTGAGCCGCATCAACTGCTGAGACCATTAGGCTTACGATAAGCCCCAACGAGACAATGACCTGAACGGCGACACGAATTTTTCCGACAGTCTTTTGCACGTTGATACCTTCTCCCTGTTCAGATCGAAACAAATCCAACCTCCGTCATACGTTCAGCATCGCTAGTGAACACACGTACCGGCTCTGATCGTCCCGTGCATACGGATGCAACTTAGAACAGTCCTATGTCAACCCAAAAGTTTCCCTCATCGTTCGAGCGGTTGAACGAGAGGGAAACAGTTCGTCACTGGTCCATGCGATGGAGTCGTGAACCGCGTCGTGACGGAGATCCTTAGAGATGGGAGATCTTGATGAGGTCTTGACCAGTGACACCACATGTAGGGTATCGTCACTTAGACCTATATCTCCCGACTCTCGGCTTCAATGTCGGATCGCCTCGATGCTGGCCTGCGACAGGGCATTTCCGAGTTGGAGTGATCGAGCCCACGTCAGCGCTTCCACTGTCGCGTTGATGACCGTTTGGCTTTGAATGGTCCGGTTATCAAGCGAATTTTGAATGATGGTGGTAAATGGCGGAAGCGAGGATACATCATGAGGCAACGCGTTGCCTGGTCCACTTTGAATGAGCGTAAAGGTTTCGTTCGGATGATTGGCCACCGGCCTCATATCTGTGCGGTCGACAACGGGTTTCACGGTTGAATGTTCGACAACCGGCCTCTTCCCCGAATGATCTTCAGAGGATCTCCGGTTCGAGTGATCGGCAAAGGGATTCCAGTCTCGACGATCGGCGAATCGTGCCAGATCCGGAATCTTTAGTACTGTAGAACTAACGAGTTTCCCATTGTCAAACACATTCCGTTCAATCCCAAATGACATAAACGGCCCATCGGAGTCTCGCTGAAATCCCCCTCGCATACTGTCTAACACCTCCTCGGTCACCGGCGACCGAAGCGTAAAGTCCTCAACGTTCTCGTACGCCATGGCCGGAGCGAGAGGCTGGAGACCCAGGAAAACAAGAACGAGCATCTTTCTGGTCTGGTGAGTCGATCTCGATAAGAGGCACATTAGAAATCCCTCCCTCCCGGGCGAAACAGGACGATGTTGTTTAATGTGTCGGGGCTGAGCGGCCGTCCCAGCGGAGAGGTTGGACGGACGCTCCAGTCTCGGGCTGTATTGAATTCCCCGCGCTCCGGAAAATCATGGATCACAAAGACCACACGGCTCGGCCATGAGGCTTCAAACTGTTCGCGCGGCATAACGCGTAATCCGACCGCAGGGTCACCGAGCAGGACCTTGTCACCACGCATACCCTTAACCACCACAAAGTGGTGATAGCCGTTGTCCACCATCAGCACGATCGCCGGAATACCGGCGTTCGACAGCTCGTCCAATGAGACTTGGAACCCATCTGCTGGATAACCGTGGAACTCTAAGAACCGCTTCATGTCCAGGAACGAAAAGCCTTCTTGCTGGATTTTTTGCTGATTGCCGTTGTCGAACATCGTCCGGAACGTGACCTCTTCGGTGATGGGATGTCCATAGTGATAGGTCAACAGGGTCGCGACAGCGGCCGACCCGCAACTGTAATCATATTTCTGGAGAATAACGGACCGGACCTTGAGTTCGCGCATGCTCCAGACTTGGAGTACCATGCGACTCCCTACGCCCGGAGTCACCTCGACCGTCGCCGCCATCGCCCCTGTCTCGATCGACAGCAGCAGCACCATGTACCCGATGATCCGTTTCGTCAGCATAGACATTATTTCAACGTCAAGTTCAGAATCGTGGCGTTCTGCATAATTACGTTGTTGCCTGAATTTTGCATGACGATCGGCAGCCCGCTCGCTCCGGCAAACGCGTTGCCGTTGATCGCATTATTGCCAGTCACGTTGTCGACCGCGACATTGTCATACAGTTTGGCCTTCAAATCGTTTCGGTTTGTGATGATGAGCTGCGGACCGAGATCCGTTCCCCCACGTTGAGTATCCAACTGGGCCGCTGGAATCGGATTGCCCCAGGATGTCGTGGCAGGCTTATCCGAGGAGCCAGCGTGGGCTACACCTAGGGAAAGCCCCAGGACGCTCAGCACTATCAAGAAATAGATACGCATGATGCCCTCTCAGTCATGAGTCGTACATCGAAGCTGGAGGAGCGGATGCTCCTCCAGCCAGATCCCGCTTAGTGCACGTTCACGTGCGCCATTGTGGTCACGCCGACCTGCTGCAGGGCCGCGATCCCTGTGTTCTGAATGGCCACGGTCACGCCAGCCGCTCCGCTGAATCCAGAGAGGGTGTTCGAGGCATTGAAGGTTCCTGCGTGGGCTTGCGCATCCCCTCCTCGACCACCGTTTCCACCGCCACCTTGGGCCTGTGAAGCCGCATAGCCGCTCTCCGCAGAGCCTCCTTCTGCACCATTTCCGCCTTTGGCTTTGCCTCCGTTCCCGCCTTCTGCACGAGCCTCACCACCTTCGGCATAACCACCTTTTCCACCCTTGGCATACCCGCCATCTCCGCCTTCTTGAGCCTTGGCGTCGCCTTTAGAATGTCCGCCTGTGCGCGAGGCATAACTGTTTCCACCCTTGCCGGCATCGGCATATCCACCCTTACCGCCCTTGGCATAGCCACCATCGGCATCGTTGTAGCCATCACCAGCCTTGGCCTTGCCGCCATCACCACCATTGCCAGCCCAGGAATCTCCAGACTTCGCTTTGGATTTGGCGTAGCCGTCTCCGCCGTACCCGCCGGGGCTGAAAGAAGAGGCATTGCCTCCACTATTGCCGGTGCCGTAGACGTTGTTACCTGATACAAGCCCATCCAGCTTGGTGGTATTGACGATTTTGGTCTGGTTGAACGAGTCTTTCATGTCAAGACTGGTGTAGGCGGTCGAATGGTTATTGGCCGCCGCCCCAAAGGGGGAGTAATCGTTCTTCGCTTTTCCATCCCACTTCGTCTTCTCGTTATAACTGTCTTTAATCTTTGTGTCGTTATTAGAATCGGTGTAGGTCTTCGTAACGGTCTTGGTGTCGTTATCGTTCTTCGTAATCGTCTTCGTATACTGGTCGTTATCGTTCTTCGTAATCGTCTTGCTATTGTCGCTGTTGTCCGTGTAGGTCTTCGTAACGGTCTTGGTGTCGTTATCGTTCTTTGTGACCGTCTTCGTATAGTCGTTATAGCTGTCATTAATCTTCGTCTTCGCCACGGCCCTCGAATGGTCATTTGCCACGGCGCTTCCATCATCGACTGGTTGAGCACTTGCGAAGGGCGAAAGGCCGAAGGCCAACGCCACCGCTGCCGACGTGATCATTACTTTCCTCATTGCATCCTCCTAATCTGCTTAACGGTTAGAATGAAACATCTACCTGCATTAACTCACGTTCGTCCTGCGGCGGTTGGTCACCCCCTTTCCTCTAGGTACCTCTAAGTTTGTTCACTGCCTCTAATCCAAAACATTCGAGAGAGTCACTCTTCCGTGGCCACCTCGAAATCCGGTCCTAAGTGGAAGACTCTTTTGATTAATCCTCATCTCATTTGCACACGTATCCACGTCTCGCGTTATGCTTGATGGTCCTCGTTAGCTTCTTGTGGGTTGCTTTCCGGGGGTTCATCCCACAAGACGACATGAGCCGGAAACCCTGCAGAAGAATGAGCGTCTGTGGACCGTAAGGACTCTGGCTTATGCTCATTTTTCTTCGTCCCACGTTTCGCACGTTTCTTTGGCTCCCGTCTGCCCATCCCATCACCCGCCAATTGTCCTCACCCCTACGTCCAACGAAATCTGATCGATGACGAGACAACTGCGAAAATTCGACGATTGCTGCTGATTTCATCCGGTATTGCTGCTCCAAACTAATTACCCACTCCCTTCAGCAAGTCACGAGCCATGTTGAAATCTGTTTGTTTTTTCTAGATGTTACGAAACAGAAGATGCCGAACAGGGAGGCTAACAGAGACCAGACGGACGTATTTTCTCAATAGTGAACGGCCCTAGGATCGGTAGGAAAAGCTGGTCAAGCAAGAACGGAAGCATTCCGCGTCAGAATATTCTCGTATTTCCTTTTCTTTTTTAAACACTTTCGTAGCTCAACTGAATTTTGCTGCGTTTACTGTGGCATTTGGCGACGTACTAAGAATGGACAGTCGTGCATAGCCCTAACCAAAAGTGTTACGTTATAATAAATATACATACTTACAAAGACATACATCGATACGCCTAGAACTTTGATCATGTACACTGTTTCATCATGAAACAGTGTACGTCAAAGAACCAGGAGTAGATGTGTTGTTCCTGAGGAAGTCCTTCCGCCATACCGCGTCACATACTCACCCACGTACGACCTATAGGACAACAGGTCTCGCTGCACTCATGCGCTTGGATTTACGAATGACGGAGGAGGAGGATGAGGAGGAGGAGGAGGAGATATTGGATGGGATCAACTTCTCTAGCCCATAGGCATGTAGCTTGCGATACAGAGTAGAGCGACTCACCTCCAAATCACGGGCGACTCTAGTCAAGTTACCATGATGGAGACTGATCGCACGTACAAGTAACTCCACCTCAATCCGGCGCTGAGCCGCTTTCAACGAATGTAGGGAGTCCGCCGTGTGATGGTCTTCCGTGACAAGATCCAGGTCTCGTGCGGTGATTTCATCTCCTTCCGCCATGACCACGGCCCGCCTCACCCGGTTGCTGAGTTCCCGAACGTTTCCAGGCCAAGAGTAGGCTCGCATTGCGTCGACCGCCTCCAACGTATAGCTGAACACAAGTTTGCCAGAGGCCGTTGCTGCGCGCCTGAGAAAAACCATCGCCATGAGCAACGTGTCTTCACCTCGCGCTCGCAGCGGCGGCAAGAGGATATGCAAGACGCCTAGCCGGTAGTAGAGATCCTCACGAAACTTGTTTGCAGAGATCGCTGCTTTCAGATCAACATTGGTGGCGGCGATCACCCGAGCATCCACTCGAATGGTTTCCCGCCCCCCAACCCGCTCAAAGGTGCCATCCTGTAAGAACCTGAGTAGTTTCACTTGTAGCCCCGGCAACAGATCGCCGACTTCATCGAGAAATACTGTGCCTCCAGCGGCTGTTTCAAGCTTGCCTTTTTTCTTAGTCACAGCTCCGGTAAAGGCCCCTCGCTCATGACCAAACAGCTCGGATTCCAACAGCGTTTCTGGAATCGCCCCACAATTGATTGGGACGAAGGGCCCCTCCTTCCGCAGGCTGCGTACATGTATGGCCTGAGCGGTCAGTTCTTTACCGGTACCGGTCTCTCCGGTCAACAGCACCGGCATGTCCGTTGTCGCAACCCTGCGAATCAGGTCGAACACCGCTCCCATAGCTGAACTGGTTCCGACCATCTCTTCAACGTCATCCACAAGCACCTCCTTACATGCTACAAAAAATGATAGGACGTATGCGCAGTCTGCAGGAAGACGAGACTCAACTCATTCCAAATGGCCCTAAACTGTACCATAGCCAGACTCGATGGCTCTAGATATGAATACCTTGCATGTTTCTACCTACTTACATAGAACTTCTCATCATCATAATTCGTTTTTCGTACAAATGCTGCATTTTGCCACACGTTGAATGCGCTTGCATTCACCCTAACGATTAGGGCTGAATGGCACCATGGCTCATCGTTGGTGAGATGGCTGGTCGTACCAGAAATGTCTAACTCAATCTGAACAAGGCGATTCAATACCGGTGGGGGTTCTTACCGCTATTGATTCCGATACGAGGGCTAGATGATCATGAGTCCGGAGAGCAGGTTCGCTAGTGGCATCACCTAGAAAAACCTTCCGTAATGACTGATCGATGAATAAAAAACCAGAGCTCTAGGTAAAGAGAAGTTCTCCATCGCACTCATTCCAACACCTATCGGAGAATCACATGTTCGACTGGTTGG
>JAHBWR010000027.1 GCA_019636875.1 Nitrospira sp. | reverse complement strand
GTGGGTCATGGCGGTATCCCGAAGGACTGCCCACAGGACTTGGTGACCCGACTGAAACGATTGGAAGCTCAACGGCGTGCAGCCAAACAACCACCGTCACCCGAAGAAATCGAACTGGATACGAAGATCCGTCGCTGGCCGAGGACGGCCGCAACCGATCCGTATGAGGCAGGACTTCAGGCTGTCGCTGAACGGCTACGTACTCAGCTCGATGGTGCCTTGTTCGGCATCGCCTACAATGAGTTCTGCGCCCCAACTCTAGAAGAAGCCGTTGAAGCACTCATCGCACAGGGTGCCACTCACATCACCGTGACGACCACGATGTTTACTCCAGGAGGCTCCCATTCTGAAATCGAGATACCGGAAATCCTAGAGCACCTCCGGCCACAACATCCCGAGGTAGATCTCTGCTATGCCTGGCCATTTGATCTGCAGCTGGTCGCCAATACATTAGCGGAGCAAGTCCGTCGCTTCTCCACGGTAAGCCCCCACGAGACCCCGTGAAAAGGTATACCAGCCGTCCTCCAGGCAGTGTAGAATGCCGGCCCATACCGGACCCTGCCAACGGGAGGACGAATCGTGACGGTTCAGGAGCAATTGGCGAAACTATTCCATGAGACGCAGTCTTTTAAATGGGATCGGGACAAAGGATTCAAACTCGCATCAGGGGAAATCAGCCCTTTTTATGTCGATTGTCGTGCCCTTATGGCACATCCTGAGGCACGTCGTCTGGTGGCGCACCTGGCCTATGACGCCCTAACTGATATCACATTCGATTGTTTGGGAGGGCTTGAACTCGGAGCCATCCCCATTGCTGTCACCATTTCTGATTTTGCCTGTGCGGCTTCCCCACAACGTCTTTGGCGAACGTTCGTCGTTCGCAAGCAGCCTAAGGACCATGGCTTGGGAAAACTAATCGAGGGCAGCATTCGTCCGACCGATCGAGCACTCATCGTGGATGACGTACTCACGAGCGGGGGGTCGCTACTCAAAGCGGTAGGCGTCACACGAGAAGCAGGCCTTCATGTGGATCATGCACTGGTGATTGTGGACCGTCTCGAACAAGCTGGGAGAGCACGTGTGGAAAGAGAAAAGGTTCACCTGATCAGTCTCCTGACCATTCACGATCTCATGCGGGCGGTGACGCAGGTTTAGCACAACACGATCACATGTGACCAACTCTCTTCATTTACACTCAAACTGAATCCCCCATCGCCGTTCTTCCACAAGTTCTTGGGCTCCATCAAGCGGACTGACCACACGCGTTCGTCCTTGTGCTTCTCCCTCGCGAACGATGGAGTAAGACCTTCCGGTGCATTTCTCTTTCATCAGGTCGAGGGCGTCCTTTCGAAACGAAGAGAGGACGGGTCCCTGTTCTTCTTTAAACGGATAAATCACCACCCCTCCCCTGTCGTGCTGTTGAACGATCTTTGCACCATCCGCACAGCCTCCAACAGCGAGGGCAGCTAGAACTCCAACCATAGTACGCCACATGTTCATCATTCTCTGGGACTTGCTCCGATCACCGTGGGCAGCGGAATATGACTACCGGTGTTTCCAGCGAACAGGCTCTTCCATGATGTACGGTCCTCTGTGTCGATGTCCTTCTGCCACAGTGATTCCAGAATCCGAATATCAGAAGAGGATCCTCCATCCATGGCCATCGCTTGGCGCACGGTAGGCAGTACATCTTTCATACACTGCGCGATGTCATATAACTTGGCCGCTCCGAGCGTTTTCAAGAGAAGAATATGTCCGGCCATCGTTTCAGCGACGATCGTTTGATACGCATATTTCCCCGACTCCCGCACGCGAACCCTCCCCGTGTGATCCAGAAGCATGAGGGCTTGTGCGACCTCTCGATAAGGAGGGTGCTCTTCATCGAAAGCCTCCGAATCCAGATCAAGAACTCGCGCCTTTCTCAACTTGGAATCAGATGGCTCTGCAACAAACAACCCCCGCCACGAAGGGTGCCGTCGGCTCCCCAATGGGCGCCCATCCTTATAGAGAAGACCAAGATATGCGAAATTTTCACGGAATAGCCCCGCATTAAATACGACGTGGTGCCCTGTTCGTTTCTGCCATTGGTCAATCTTGTGAGGTTCTGACAGTCCTTCCTGGGCGTAATAATGAACGGAAAACTTTAGATGTTCAGGGTTCAGATCGACAACCAGCATTCTCGGCATGATCGGGCATTGATCCTGGGCTTTCCACACCGACACCCGAATACCATCAGAAAGTTGTAGCCACGAGATATCCCCGGCTATGCCCACAGTGGGGAACACGCATGCAGCTACCAACAGATACGCTGCTCCGATCCGGCTCCATCGTACCGAATGGTGCCTCTTGTACGTATAGCTTACAGAAAACCGACCATGGACCGATGCTGAGTGTTGTCTCTCCATGTGTCAGGATTGACTTGGTATCGAGGACTGTAGCGGCGCCGATATGAGGGCACCACCCTTTTGACTGGACGGTTCAAGGTTAAGAATCTCGCGCACCTTTTCTGCTAACACTTCCGGCGTAAATGGCTTTTGCAGATACAGAGTGGCTGGGTCACCTGCACCGATCCCGATATCATCCGTGTAGCCTGAGATGAAGAGCACCTTGAGTCCAGGCTTAATCACACGGAGATTCCGAGCAAGTTCCACCCCACTCATTCCCGGCATGACAATGTCGGTGAGCAAGAGCCGGAGCTTCTTGATGTATGGGGTAGCCACAAGGCATGCCTCGACACCATTTCGTGCTTCCACGATTCGATACCCACACTTGCGGAGTTCTCCGCCCATCAAGACGCGAACATTCTCATCATCCTCAACAAGAAGAATGGTTTCGTGCCCCCGTGGTGACGGCATGATTGCCTGCTCACTCGCAGAAGTCTCAATCTCGGCCTCTACACGTGGAAGGTAGACGTCAAACCGAGTTCCTTCCCCGGTCTTACTGGTCACGTCCAGTCCGCCCCCCCCCTGAGTCACAATGCCAAAGACCGTCGAGAGCCCCAATCCGGTTCCCTTTCCTTCTTCCTTCGTCGTGAAAAAAGGTTCAAACATGTGCGCCTGTACTTCTGGAGTCATGCCGCAGCCACTGTCGGCGACTGAAAGCCTGACATAGGCTCCTGGCTCTAGCGGCCTGATGTGGTACAGGGGAGGGTGATCGAGATGCGTTACAGATGTTTCTATCGTGAGTTTACCCCCCGATGGCATGGCATCCCGTGCATTGACCACGAGATTCATCACAACCTGCTCGAGCAGGGCTGGGTCGGCCTTGACCTTGAGATCATCCATACTGCTTCTCAACAGGAGTTGAATATCCTCACCAATCAACCTCCGCAGCATGGGTTCGAAGTCGACCAGGATCCTATTCAGGTTCAGAATCTTCGCCTCAGACGGTTGTTTTCTGCTGAACGCCAGCAACTGGCGAATGAGAATTCTTGCACGATCACCAGCCTTGTGCATCTCCTCAACTCTATCTCTTAGAGGATCCTCACGGCCCATCTCGCTGAGCAGCACTTGACTTTGGCCCATGATGACAGTGAGCAAATTATTGAAGTCATGAGCTAACCCTCCCGCCAAGCGACCGACTGCCTCGAGCTTCTGCACCTGTCGGAACTGTGCTCGGCTTTCCGACAGTGCTGCTTCCGCTTGTAATCGCGCTGCACGCTCCTGTTGCTCTCGCCGTACGCGCCGCACCGAGGGGACCAGGCGATCGAGTTCCTCTTTCGAAATACAATCCGTGGCGCCGCCAGACAGTAATTCTATTCGCTGGCTCGCCAAAACTGTTGCCGAGACAAAGATGACCGGAACACCAGGAGCCAATCTCCGAGCAAGTTCAAGCGCCGTCCGTCCATCACATCGAGGCAGGTCGTGCTCCGCTAAGATAAGATCGACGTGACCGTCCGTGAGCGCCGATACATAGGCGGCTCGGCTCTCCACCCGGTGTATCACGCAGGGGATATCGCCACCCGTCAACATCGTCTCAACGCGGTCACTCTCGTGCCGAGTGGATTCGAGATGAAGCACTCGTAGCGGAGTTGTCATGAATGGGGTTGAGCGGACCGGAGGCCTTCAGGAGGAGGCTCGTTAATGACCCCCCAGAACGTTCCTAGCTCCTTCACCGCCGACAGAAATTTGTGAAACTCAACAGGCTTGACGACATATGCGTTCGCTCCCAATGCATAGCTTTCAGCCAAATCGCGTTCTTCTCGTGACGAAGTCAGCATCACGACCGGAATCGGCCGCAGATTGATATCTGCCTTGATCGTACGCAACACTTCCAGCCCATTCACCTTTGGCATTTTCAGGTCGAGAAAAATCACGGCAGGGTTGCCCTTTAAACGTGACTTGAACTGCCCTCGACAGTAGAGGTAGTCCAAAACCTCAGCCCCGTCATGACAAAGGACGACCTTGTCCGAGATATGTTCCTCCTCCATCGCAGCAAGAGCAAGTTCGGCATCACGTGGATTATCTTCGGCGAGGATGATTGGTTTCGCCGCATTCATGGTTCATGACTCCTTGTTGGCAACGCAATAAAGAACGTGGCTCCGATATCTGGAGCTCCTTCCGCCCAGGTCCGCCCCCCATGGCGGTGCACGATCCGGCGCACGTTGGCGAGACCGATTCCGGTTCCTTCGAACTCATCAGCACGGTGAAGCCTCTGGAAGACCCCAAAGAGCTTGGAGGCATATTCCATATCAAAACCCACTCCGTTGTCACGCACAAAAATGACGACTTCCGCTGAGGTTGGACGCTCGACACCGATTTCAATTGAAGCCTTTGGCCTGGTACCGGTGAACTTAATGGCATTCGTCAGCAAATTGACAAATACCTGCCTCAGCATGGCTGGATCACCAGTGACCTCAGGCAATGGGGCGATTGTCCACGATATTTCACGTCCTTGCAAGTCCAGACGCAAATCCGCAAGAACGTGGTTGATCAACTGTTCAAGATTCACGGTTGTGTGAAGCATTTCTTGTCGGCCCATCCGTGAAAAGACCAACAGATCATCAATCAGCTGACCCATCTGCTTGGCGGCATCGGAGATGGTTTGTAAATACCGCGCGCCCTTCTCATTCAGCGATTGCTCGACGGATTTGCGCAGCAGAGCGGCATACCCGTCTATATGCCGAAGAGGCGCTCGCAAATCATGAGACACCGAGTAGCTGAAGGCTTCCAGCTCCTTGTTTGCCGCCTCCAAGAGCTCTCCACGGCGCTGCAACTCCTCCGCCACCCGCCGTCGCTCCGTAATGTCATGGCGAATGAGATAGTAAACCCATGCCAGCAAGACCAGCTGGAGAAAAGCCCCGAGACCCAACAGCACGATCGTGTTCTTGGTCCCCTCAGCGGAATCCGCTATGCGACGATTCATGGCCAGCCGTTCGTCTGAATCCATGTCGATAATGAGCTGATGAATCGCTCCTAACTCTCGGCGGCCAGCCCCCTCAATCGCCATCTTCTTAACCGCTCGAAACCCGCCCTCGTCGAACTGGTCAATCGCCTTGGACTCGGCGTTCAATTGTTTCTCCATCATCCGTTCCAGCACCCGGGCTCGTTGTTCTTGTTCCATAGAACCTCGTGCTAATTCACGAAGGTAGGTGGCGAATGTCGGTTTTTGTTGGACCACCTTCTTATAGGACTCGAGATAGGACGCTTCTCCCGTAACGAGATATCGTCGATGGGCATCTTCGGCCTCGTTCATCGCAACATCGATGGTACTGAGAAGCTGGAGCAGATCGTGGCTGCGACCATCGAGTCGACTATTGGTCAGCACAATACTGGTGTTGTGATATGAAACGGCGGTAATCACGAGGATCCCGACAAACACAAGACTAAACCCCGCCAGTATCCGTTGCTCAATGGTCAGTTTTTGGAACCAGGACACACGGCCATTGTTCGAGTTCGTGGAATCTGGACTACTGTCTAAACGAGATTCTGGTTCCCCTGGTACGCGAGTCGACGACTCTGACGGCTGGTGTGTGGATGATTCCATGGCGAGATGACAAGCCACTACGTCGATGTGACTGTGGTGTGGAATCCGAACAACGCAAGTTCAGGATCGAAGCAATTGTAGCAGAACTCTAGATAGGGGAAAGCAGAAAACTAACCGCCGACATGAACGGGTGAAGGAACCGCTGTAGCAGAAGGAGTCAGGAAGTTGGAAAACATCAGCGTGGCATCAACGACCCAGTCTGTAAAGGGCTGGGGATAGATGCCGATCACCAACGTCCCCGCCAAGCCGACGTAGATGACAGCCTTCATCGGACCGGAAATCCTAATCGGTGACGGATCAATGGGCTCATTGATGTACATTTGTTTGACCACGATTAAGTAGTAGTACATCGATATGACGATATTGATAAGCCCAACCGTGATCAAGGTGTAGAGTCCCTCCTTGATCGCCGCGACAAAGATGTAGAGCTTTCCGATAAACCCGGCAAGCGGCGGCACCCCAGCTAACGATAAGAGAAACAGCAACATGGCAAACGCCAAAAACGGAGATCGCCGATTGAGACCACGATAATCCTCGATCTCATCCCGTCCGATGGCGTGGCTGACTGCAATGACGACGGCGAACGCTCCAATATTGGCGAAGAGGTACGCAAGAAGATAAAACAGTATCGCGTCGCTTCCCATCTTCGTACCTGCCGCCAGTCCAATCAGGACATTCCCGATTTGGGCGATCCCGGAATACGCCAGGAGACGTTTAATATTTCGTTGAGCGATCGCCACGATATTTCCGTACGTCATCGACACGATCGAGACGGCCACCAATAAGTACACCCACACCGGTTTAAACGAAGCGAGAGCGACAAGGAAAATTCTGAGCAGAATCACCAACGCGGCGCCTTTCGGCGCGATAGACAAAAAGGCTGTAACGGGGGTTGGAGCGCCGTGGTACGTATCCGGTATCCACGAGTGGAAGGGAACGGCACCGATCTTAAACCCTAAAGCAGCGAAAATCAGGAGAAATCCTATAATTAAACCTGGAGTCGCCTGCGCGGACGACATCTCAGAAAACACCAGCTGGCCCGTTTCGCCGTAGACGAGACTGATACCATAGGCGAAGAGCCCGGCGGCAAAGACGCCTAGGATGAAGAACTTCAAGCCAGCCTCATTTGAAGCCATGTCTTCGCGCAAATACGATACCAAGACGTAGAACCCAAGGGTGGAGAATTCCAAACTGACAAAGACGGAAAGGAGATCATTGGCCGACGCCATGAACATCATGCCGATCGCAGACATCACCACAAGGACATAGTATTCGCCACGGAATAAGGTGAACCGATTCACATACTCGACGGAGGAGAGTATGACGAGTATGGTGGCGCCCAGGATAAAGACCTTGAAGAAAATCGCCATCCGATCCAGCACAAACATGTTGCCAAAGAGCGCACCAGAAACGTGAGCGACGTCAAACCACGCTAAACATCCGAGCGTCAGCACAAGACCCGCTACGCTCAGATAGGCCAATTGTTCTTTCGGCAGACGAGGAGAGACGAAGTCGACGGTGATCACGAGGCAGAGCCAGCAGGTAAGTAAGATTTCCGGCAAGAGTAACAGCAGATCCGAGAAGGACAGATTCAGCGAAAAAATCATTCGCGTTCTCCTCCTGAAATCTGCAGCGAAGTCGCCGCCACCTCATCGACGATGATCGGCGAGGTCAACGGAATCTTCGAGTGGCCGACTGCATGCTGAACACCTTCCTCGCTCCCAGATTGTGCAACGGGGACGACTTCGGTGATCCTCACGACCAGCGGATCCACGCCAGATCGAACCACGTCATAGAGATGCATCGGGAAAATACCGAATCCTATGCTGACCGTGATCATGATGAGCAACGGAAGACGATCAACCGTCGAAACGGCATCATGCGCATGCCCATACTTTTGATTCATCGGACCGTAGAACAACCCCCGCATCATTTTAAATAGGTACGCGAGCGTCAGCACGATCCCCAACATGGCAACGATCACCTGCAATGGATACTTGTCCCAACTCCCAACGATGATCATAATCTCCGCGATAAAATTCACAGTGCCCGGCATCCCAATCGAGGCCATACACCCGACAATAAAACAGGCAGAAATGAACGGCATCTTATTAGAGAGTCCACCGAGCGAGGGAATGTCGCGAGTATGGGTTTGATCATAGACCCATCCCGCCATGGCAAAGAGCATCCCCGTAGCCATAGCATGGGCAAACATGTAGATCACGGCCCCGCTCAGGCTGATGTAGTTGAGGGCTGCCATACCAAGAAAGACATAGCCCATGTGACTGGAACTTGAATAACCTATGACATACTTGGTGTCTTTCGCGTAAAACGCAACGAAGCCGCCATAGATGATACTGAACATGCAGAGGACGGCGGCAATCGGCATCAATTCTCTGGTGGTTTCCGGCAGGATCTCAAAGGCCACTCTGATAATGGAAAAATGTCCCAGCTTCATGAGGACGCCGGCATGCAGCATGCTCGTGGCGGCCGGCGCAGCCGCGTGGCCGACAGGAGACCACGAGTGCATGGGCCAGAGTGGAGCTATTGATGCGAATCCGAAGAAGACTAAGATCCAAATAATCTTGTCGAGTGTCGTGCCCAGAACGGGAATATTCATAAGGTTTGCGTGTTCGCGCAGTACCAAGATATCAAAGGTGTTGAGGCCGGAATATTTATAGATCAGCAAAATGCCCATTAACGCAGCCACAGCGAACGCGGATAGAAAGAGCACTAATTTCATCGCTGCGTATTCTTTACTGTTGGAGCCGAAATTAAAAATAAAGCCGACGGAATCCCTCAACTTCATCCCTTCGGAATCGGTCATTTCCAGGTACTTCTTCGTGTGACTTCCCCACATACCCAACAATAGGTACATCGGGATGACGGACATTTCGTAGAAGAAGTAGAGGAAAAACAAATCCAGGGACATGAAGACGCCGATCGTGGCAGCCGCTAGGATCAGCAACCAAATATAGAACTCTTTCGCCCGGTCTTTGATGTGCCACGACACGAAGATCCCGGCGAACAACAGAATCGTCGAGGCCAACACAAGTGGGGTTCCGATACCGTCGACACCGAGATGGAGGGAAATGCCGAGCTGTCGGGACCATTCAATCCTTTGGATAAACTGAAATCCCCCCTTCACCGGATCATAGGCGTAGAAGAGATAGATCGACGCGATTAAGGAGATGAACGCGGAACCTGCCGCAATGCTGCGGACCAGCAGAGGTTGTCGATTCGAAACAAAGATCAACCCTAACGCTCCCAGAAATGGAGCGAAAAGGATATAGAATAGCGCGTACTCTCCCATGACCGGAACCTACTTTCCCTCTTGAACGTGTGGACCGCTAATCGCCGCCGACTGGTCGTAGTGAATCCGGTCGACCAGAGCTTGAACCGAGCCGTTCATGATTCGAAGAAACGGAGACGGATAGAGTCCGATCCAAAGAATCATGAAGGACAATGAGACGGCGATGACCATCTCCCGAAGTTGCAAATCAGTCATGGTGGCCCGCACCGCTGCCCCAACTGGTCCAAGCATAGATCGTTCGTAATACCACAAGAAATACGCGGCGCCGAAAATCACCCCAAGGACGGCCACGGCGCCAAACCACCATTTCGCCTCAAACGCCCCCAGGAGAATCAGAAACTCACCGACAAATCCGTTTGTCCCAGGTAGTCCAATAGATGCCAGACCAATGATCAGAAAAAACGTGGCGAGCAACGGCACTTGTTTAGCCATCCCACCAAAAGCCGACAATTGTGTCGTCTGTTGGCGCGAGTACAAGAATCCCGCGATAAAAAACAATCCGGCCGTACTGAACCCCAAATTGATCATGGTCAGCAAACTGCCCTGCAGACCTTGATAGTTCAAGGCGAACAGCCCCACAACCACGAAGCCTAAGTGACTGACGCTGCTATAGGCGAGGAGACGTCTCAAATCGGCTTGTACCAACGCCATCCAGGCTCCATAGAGAATGGCACACAGTCCAAGGACCACTAAGATGGAGACAACGGTTTCACTTTTCGACGCGTCCGGGAGCAGCGGGATGCTGAAGCGCATAAAGCCGAAAGTCCCCAGCTTGAGACCGGCCAACACCACAGACATTCCGATCGGCCCCTCCAAAAGAGCATCCGGCAACCAGGTGTGAAATGGGAAAACTGGTGCCTTGAAGGCAAATCCCAAAAACATCAGCCAAAAGATCACCAGCTGTTGACTCATGGGAATGGGCACACTCAAAAGGTCGAGGAAATCAAACGAGTATGCTTGATCAGCATGATGCAACGAAGCCCACTCATGAAAATTAATATTCAGCAAGGCGATGCCGACCAGCATGAAGACGCTGCCCAACAGCGTATAGATGACGAACTTCAACGCAGCATAATGACGTTCGGCTCCGCCTCCCCATAACTTGATCATAAAATAACTGGGGATCAGCATCAGTTCCCAGAACACGAAGAAGAGGATCAAATCCAACGAGACGAACACACCCATCGTCGTTGTTTCGAGCGCCAACAAGCACATCATATATAATTTGACCTGATGCCGAATCGTATCCCATGAGTAGACCACGATCAGCACCGTCAGGAACGCCGTGAGACCGACGAACAGAACACTAATTCCATCGACAGCCACGTGATAGCTGATGCCGAGCGCAGGGATCCATGGCACTCGCTCCGTGAACTGCATGGCGGCCGACTCCGGCACGAAGCGAAGCAGGACAAATATACAAAGAGCAAGCTCCACAAGCGCGATGGTGAGGGCCGCACTCCTGACCGTATCCTCGTCTTCAATCACCCACAGGATGGTGGCCCCTACCACAGGGAGAAAGAGGATGCAGGACAAGATTGGAAACCCAGCCGTGAGCTCTTCAAGCATAACGATTGCCTGTGTGCCTCCTGACCTACATCTGAACCACTAGCTGAACAACCACCGCCAGGAGAAAAAGACCTGCCACAATGATGGCAGCATAGTGATGAACCATGCCACTTTGCATCTTTCGCCCTTCGCGAGCTGCCAGATGGTTGCCATATCCGATTACATTCAATCCGGCATAAACGATGTACTTTTCAACCCACGTTGACCCAGAGGCGCCCCAATCAGTGAGTCGACCTACCGCACGTACCACACCGTCGATGACGGTGCGATCAAACCACTGCAGTGCCATACCAAGGCGTTTCGTCGGCTCGACGAACAGCAAGTCATACAACTCGTCGATATAGTATTTGTTCAGGAGCGTTCGATACATCCCGGAAAACTTCTCCGCCCAATTGTCTGCAGTGACCGGGCTTACCGCGTACAGGAAATGTGCGAGTCCCCATCCGATCACGGCAATGGCGACCGCCAGACCCATTAACAGAAATACCAGCCCTGTACTGGCCTCGTGTTCTCCCACAATTCCGACAACCGGAGCCAAAAATCCATGCAGCCAACCGTGTTCTGGAGGAAATCCAAGGACTAATCCGCCCACTCCCGATAGAAAGGCCAGCACCATCAAGGGTGCGACCATAACCATGGGAGACTCGTGCACATGCTCTTCCGTATGATGATCCATCCTTGAAGATCCATAGAACGTGAGGTACGTCAGCCGAAACATGTAAAACGACGTCATCAACGCACCGATCGCGGCCATGCTGTAGAGGAAATAGTGATGATTCATGAAGGCATGGGCCATGATTTCATCCTTGCTCCAGAATCCAGCTAGCGGCGGCAATCCAGCGATGGCAATCGTACCAATCAGGAACACACGATGGGTCCACGGAATACGCTTGCTCAAACCACCCATCTTCCGAATATCCTGTTCACCAGATAGTGCGTGAATGACAGATCCCGCAGCCAAAAATAACAACGCCTTAAAGAATGCGTGGGTCATGACGTGAAACACCGCCGCTGTGTAAGCACCAACCCCACAACCCAGAAACATGTATCCCAGCTGACTCACAGTGGAATAGGCCAGCACGCGCTTGATGTCGGTTTGAACGAGTCCGATGGTCGCGGCAAACAATGCGGTGCCACCGCCGACGAATGCGACCACAGGCATGGCAACGGGAGAAAGATCAAAAATCACGTGGTTCCGCACGATCATATACACACCCGCCGTCACCATGGTAGCTGCATGAATGAGGGCACTGACCGGTGTTGGACCTTCCATCGCATCAGGTAACCACGTGTGGAGTGGCAATTGCGCCGATTTGCCTACAGCTCCCACCAATAAGCATAAGGCTATTGCTGTGGCCATCTCCGGAGACAGTTGGCCGACCTGTGCAAAGACCTTGGTATAGTCGAGAGTCCGGAAGTTGACGAAGACTAAAAAGATGGCGACCAGAAAGCCTGCATCCCCAATTCGGTTGACGACAAATGCTTTCGTCGCAGCTTTCGCAGCAGAGACCTTGTCATAGTAATAGCCAATCAGGAGATAGGAACAGAGCCCTACCCCCTCCCACCCGATGAAGAGGACCAGATAATTGTTCCCCATGACGAGCAGGAGCATGGAGACCATGAACAAGTTCATATACGTGAAGAATCGTGTAAAACCGGCTTCCCCATGCATGTATCCGACCGAATAGACGTGGATCAGGAATCCGACACCGGTGACGACCAACAACCAGGCACAGGTTAACGGATCCACGAGATAAGCGAGACTGACCGTCAGATCCCCCCCAAAAATCCATTGGTAGGCGACCACTTCGTGCGTCGTTCCAGTCCTCAATACATCAGTGAAGACCGCCAGCGTACAGAGAAACGACAGCCCGACCGATCCCCATGCAAGCCGATGGGCCATATCACGGGAATAGCGACCCCCGAGCAGGCCGTTCAAAACAACTGCCGTCAACGGGAAAATGGGTATCAGTTTAATCAGTAGATCGGTGAGGTTCGACACGATATTCTATCATTCTCCACATATGAGGTCAGGGAATCATTCTCCAGACGGCCACTCATCTTGGAAGCCTATGGGCGAGAATGTGCACCACGTGCATAGCCTACTGGCCTTCAATAAGATCCCACTACCATTTTAAAAGGTTCATCTCGTCAACATTCGTCGATATCTTGCTCCGAAAGACCACAATAATAATGGCTAGACCAATGGCAGCTTCACCAGCAGCAATGGCAATGACGAAAAGAGCCACCAGCTGTCCGGCCATGGATTCTAAGTAGTGCGAAAATGCCACAAGGTTAATGTTGGCCGCATTCAACATCATCTCAACCGACATGAGGACGATGATGAAATTGCGCCTCACAAGTACGCCGAGAAGCCCGGTCATAAACAACACGGCGCTCACCGCTGTGTAGGCAGAAAGGGGGATCATAACCGCTCTTCCTTGGGGTCCAGAGGCTTCGGCGCTTTGGCGAGGACAATGGCACCGATAATAGCCCCGAGGAGAAAGATACCGACGATTTCGAACTGCAGGATGTGGTCGCTGAACATCTTGATACCGACTGCATAGGTATCACCGTCTTGGAGCACTGCGCTTGCCGGAGCAGTACCTTTCGCGCCATCGAACGGAGACTGCAGGAGGAGGAAAAGCACATACACCGCGCCCAAGACCGCCGGCCCAACAAAATACAGAGCCGACGGATGAAAGTAGCGTTCATCCGTTTTTAAATTCATCAACATCAATACAAACAAATAGAGCACCAGAATGGCTCCGACGTAGACAATGACCTGGACTGCCCATAAGAACTCTGCGTTGAGAAGGATAAACAACCCTGAAACGTGCAAAAGTAAGGCAAGTAGCGCGAGCGCGCAGTGAACGGGGTGGCGTAAGGACACCGTGAGGACGCCGGAGGCAATACTGACCAACGCGAAATACGCGAAGAACACCAACATCATGTGTGCAGCTCAGCTCAGATGCCTGGGAGGTTGTTGGGTAGCCTTCTGTACCGACTGAGGAAAGTAGTACCGGTATTCCCGGCTCTGCTCCACATCCTTTTCTTGATTATGGGCATAGAGGTACTTCTTCCCATCCTCAAGATGGCGCTCGCCGATATCATAAAGCCGCTTCTTGTCGAACAACAGACTCCGTTTGTCATGCGTCGAATATTCGTACATCTTAGTCATTGCCAGCGCGTTCACGGGACAGGCCTCGACGCAATAGCCACAGAACACGCATTTCGTGATATCAATATAGAATTCACTTGCGTATCGTTGAAGGGGGCGGGTGGTATCCTCCGCACTGATCACCTTGATGCAGTGAGACGGACACGCGACTTCACACAGATCACAACCGACACAACGCTCCTGTCCGTCATCGTACCGAAGGAGACTCAGCGCGCCTCTGTGTGTATCAGGGATCGTTCGCTGTTCCCGCGGATACTGAAACGTCATCGGCTTATGAAGCATGTGTCGAAACGTCACTTTCATGGCGTCCCAAATCTCATAGAACAACGCGGCATGAAGGAGTTTTTTTGTCAGGGCAGTGACACTCATTGCAGCTCCTCGTCACAAACCAGCCACTGTACACATCCACTTACACCGGTTCAACACTGACCCACATTTGTTTGAACGACGGCACACCTGTTGTGGCATCGATCGAAACCGTCAGCAAATCCTTCACAGGAGGCTCATTGAAATGTTCAGGGAAAAAACAAGTACCTGGCGCGATGGATTGATCGGGCTGCACGGCGAGCTGAAGCGACCCCCGATCAGAGATCAACCGCACCTTCGTGCCATCCTGTATCCCTAGACGTTCCATATCCCGTATATTCATTCGCAATCTCCCGGTGTTGGGAGCAATTTTGATCAGTCCGGACGCTTGCGTCGATAGCTTTCCTGAATGCATCAACAACTGTCCCATGACCAGCATGAAGGGGCGTGTACGGTCCACAGAGGCTTGGCTCGCACGGTAACGACCTGCAACCTCTCTCTCATACCCGTTGGACAGATATTGATCGAGCGTGGGGGCGAATTTCCGAGGTTGACCAAGATTGTAGTACCCGGGAAGGAGCTTCATGATCTCGTTCTGAATATCGTTGGCTGATTGGTATTCCCATCGGCAACCCATGGCATTGGCAAGGGCCGTCATAATGTGCCAGTCCGGCAAGCTTTCTCCTAAGGGATCCATCGCCTGGCGAATCCGAAGAACACGACCTTCAAAGTTCGTAAAGGTGCCCTCCTTTTCCGCATAGGTGCAGGCAGGAAGCACAAAATCCGCAATCTTCGCCGTCTCAGTTAAGAAAGGATCTTGCACGACTAACAATTCCAACCGTTCGAGTGCAGCCCGTACCTCCATCGAGGCGGGGAATGTTGCCAAAGGATTTTCCCCCAACACGTAGAGGGCCTTAATCTGGCCACTCTTGCACCTTTTGAGAATCTCAACTAGATGTGCTCCTGATCCAATCGAGGGAAGCGATCCGTCCCATGCTCCGGCAAACCGGTCCCGAGCGGATGGATCATTAAAACGAGCCTGTCCGGGGAGGAACTCCGGGGCCACGCCCATATCCACTGCCCCCTGCTCATTCGGCTCTTCGGTCACAGTATTCACACCACATCCCGATCGCCCGATCTTCCCGGTAATCCAAGCCAGGTCCATCAGCTTGAGGATGTTCTGATAGCCATTCGTTCTCCTGACGATCCCTTCCGCACACAGAACGATGGATCTTGGTGATTCGGCAAAAATAGAGGCGATTTCTTTGAACGTCTCAACCGTGAGTCCTGTCTGAGCAGATACGTCTTCTAGCGATAGATTCGCCACCGCATGTTTAAGCTCCTCAAACGCCTTCGGATGCTTGCCGACAGCGGCTTCGTCCACCAGATCATATGCAATCGCCGCCTTCACGAGGCCATCGATCACCGCCCCTTCCGTCCCAGGCTTGATTAAGAATGGATGCGATGCCAGTTTGGCCATATTCGTAATGGCACTGTCGAGGGTGACAACTTGAGCCTTATAGACCCGGATCGCCTCTTTGATGCGCACGGCGGTCAATGGGTTCGTTTCCGTGATGTTGGAACCAATCACAATGATGGCCTTCGCCTTCGTCAAATCCTCCCAATCGTTCGATGTCCTCCCTATTCCGATGGCATGTTTGGAGGCGAGCACAAAATTCATGTGTCCATAGCGTGCACTACTGTCGAGCTGGTTGGTGCCGAAACCGGTTCGCATCAGCTTTTGGAACAGATAGAGCTCTTCGTTGGTGCAGCGCGCCGTTGCCAAGCCCGCGATGGCATCGGCACCATGCTTTTCCTTAATGTCGGCAAACCGATCTACGAGGGCATGCATGGTCTCCAACCATGACTTTTCGACCAATCGGTCGCCTTCACGAACCAACGGCTGTACAAGCCTATGCTGACTATCTAGATACTCGAACCCAAAACGCCCTCGTACACAGAGCCCTCCATGGCCCTTCGCAGTTTCAGAACGATCCCCCCATTTATTTTTCCAAGACAATGGGGATGAGACACGAATCACTTCAGTATCTTTCGTTTCCAAGTACAGTTGACAGCCATCCCCACAGTAATTGCAGGTCGTGGTCGTCTTCTTCATCTGCCAGGGTTTGTAAAGGTACTTGGAAAACTTGTTCGTGATCGCTCCAACGGGACAGACCGCTAGACAATCCCCGCAAAATTCGCAGTCGAGAGCCAGGTCGCCTTTCGGGACAACCTGATTGAAGCCGCCCTTCTTCATGAACTGCAGCGCGTCGATCATCAACACATCTTTGCAGACATTGATGCACTCTGCGCACGCGATGCAACGATTCATGTTGAAATCAAGGACCGGACTACGCGTGTCCTCCGGGATAAATTTCTGCTTGGCGTTGGCCAAGTTTGTCACTCCGTGCTGGAAAGCCATGTCCTGTAACTCACAGTGCCCATCTGCATCACACACCGGGCAATCAAGAGGATGCACGGAGAGATGTTTCTCTACGGCTTTCTTACGCGCCAGAAACAAGTCCTCTCCCTCCGTTCGGATCACCATTCCCGCTGCCGCCTTAGCTGTGCAGGACCGAACGGGGGCCTTCTTCCCCTCTTGCATCACCAGACACATCCCGCAGGACCCGAACGGATCGAACGTGTAGTGGTAGCACATAGCTGGGATGATCTTGCCGGTCATTGAAATGACGTCATACAAAGACACGCCATCTTTGGCCGTCACTGATTTGCCGTCGATGCTCAGCTCGATCGTTGTCGCTTCAACATCGGGGTTCGTAGCTGGCTTGAGTCCCATCGTGTTACACCCTGTCTCGGCTTTCCTTATTCTTGCATACTACTGAATCAACGCTGCATATCTCCCGCACACTCTACCACCCAGGCCTTACCGATCACATTCACCCATCACAATGTCGTAGGTGCCAAAAATTGTGCAAGCATCCGAGATCATATAACCTCGAGCCATATGGTCGAAGGCACCCATATGCACGAACGATGGAGCGCGAATCTTCAGCCGATATGGCTTTCCACCTCCCGTGCTGACGATGTAAAACCCCAGCTCACCCTTGTGTGCCTCTGTCCCGCAGTAGATTTCTCCAGGTGGCGCATCGAATCCCTGTGAAAACAGCTTAAACTGCTGGATCATTGCCTCTAAGTTGGTGAAGACCCGCTCTTTCGGAGGGAGCGTCACACTCGGAGCATCCGCCATGATAGGTCCATCCTGCATCTGCTCCAGACATTGCCGGATGATTTTGACACTTTCATAGAGTTCCATCACTCGTATCCAATACCGGTCATATGTATCGCCGTTCTTCCCGACCGGCACGCTGAACTCGCACTTTGGATACGCGCTATAGGGTTCGTATTTGCGCAAGTCGTAGTCTACCCCTGATCCGCGGAGCACTGGGCCGCTCAACCCAAAACTAACCGCGTCTTCGGCCGAAATGACGGCAACCCCCTTTGTCCGCCCGATCCAAATGCGGTTCCTCTCAAGAAACACCTGATATTCATCGATCTTCGCCGGGAAATACTCTAAGAACTGCTTAAGCTTGTCGATCAACGCGGGCGTCAAGTCACGCTCCACCCCTCCGATCCGATACCAACTGGTTGTCAGGCGAGCGCCGCACAGTTCGTTGAACCAATCAAGCAGTATTTCTCGGTCCCGAAACGTATAAAAAAAGACGGTCATGGCCCCGATGTCAAGCGCCTGGGCGCCCAGCCAAAATTGGTGACCAATAATGCGTTGGACTTCTGCGACGATCGTTCTGAGATATTCCGCCCGATCCGGCACCTGCAGATTCAGGAGTTTTTCAACGGCACGGCAGTAGGCAAAATTGTTATACATTGCGCAGACATAATCGAGCCGATCCGTATGTGGGATGAACTGATGGTAGGTTCCGTCTTCCGCAAGCTTTTCGACTCCACGATGGAGAAAGCCCATCACCGGAGTAGATTTCACCAGCCGCTCACCCTCCAACTCGAGAATCACTTTCAGCACACCATGCGTACTTGGATGCTGAGGGCCCATATTGAGTAAGAGCTCCTCGGTGCGAAGCGTCGGAAGGCTTTCGCTTTCCGGATGCTCTGGATCGATCTTATAGACGGTGGTTCTTTGGTCTTCAAAGGCCATACAATTTCGGAATCCTACCGTGGAATTTCATCCAAAAATTCAAACGTGTCTCGCCAACCCTTGCCACGCAATGGAAAATCCTTTCGCAACGGATACCCCTCCGTATAATCATCTGGCATAAGGATTCGACGGAGATCTGGATGGTTCCGGAATCGGATACCCATCATGTCGTAGACTTCGCGTTCCATGAAGTCGGCCCCTTTCCACAGATCCGTCAAGGAATCAACCACGCAATCCGACTCGGGCACCCGAGCCTTGAGCCTGATACGATGACGTTTTCGAATGGAGTAGAACTCCCACACCACCTCGAATCGTTCTTCATCATCCGGCCAATCTACAGAGCTCACGTGGACGATGTAGTCAAAATCCATCCACGGATCATCCCGCAGGAACTGGGCGACCTCATGAAGCTTGTCCCGTGAAACCGTCACGGCCACATCGCCTTGCCATTCTGTCAAACCGATAATTCCCGACGAAAAGGCTTGCTGAATGCGATCAAGTAATGGATGCATGCGATGGTCAGACTTTCAAGTTCGCCTTGATCTGATCAGGCTGAGTTACAAACACACGCTTCTGCATGATGCGTTCTTGTAGTTTGAGAATGCCATCCAACAGGGCCTCCGGAGTCGGAGGGCAGCCAGGCACATAAATATCCACGGGAATGAATCGGTCCACTCCCTGCACAACGGGATAACTGTCATAAATATTGCCTGACGTTGCGCAGGAACCCATTGCAATCACATACTTAGGTTCCGGCATCTGATCATAGATCTTTCGAATCACCGGGGCCATCCGACGGCACACCGTACCGGCCACAATCATCAAATCAGACTGCCTGGGGGAACCGCGGAACACGCCCGCCCCAAATCGGTCCATATCGTACCGTGAAGAGACAGCGGCAATCATTTCAATCGCACAACAAGCCAGACCAAACGTCATAGGCCAGAGGGAGCCCTTTCTCGCCCAGTTCACCGCTTTTTCCAGCGACCCTGTAATGACGTCCGGAGCCCCATCTTTTTCATGTCGTCCGAGCTGAATCAGTCCCATAGCGCCCTCAATCCCACTCCAGTGCCCCTTTGCGCCAGGCATAGACGTATGCCACAACGAAAAGGCCAATAAAGATCAGCATCTCGACTAACCCAATGATCCCGATCTTCTTAAAAACAACCGCCCACGGGTAGAGAAAGATGACCTCAATATCAAAAATGACAAACAGCATCGCAAAAATATAATACCGGACCGGGAATGGCATGCGCGCATCGGAAAATGGCTCAGACCCACACTCGTAAGTCGTTAATTTTTCTGGCTCCGGGTACCTGGGTTGAACAAAATAACTGATGAGCAACGTCGCCATTCCAAATATCAAAGTCACAAAAATAAACAGAAGAATCGGGAAGAACTTGGTCAAATACGCGAGGAGAATTTCAGCGCCGTCCATCTCCATCTTCTTTCACAAAGCATTGACGTGGAAAGGGTATTCCTCAACAGATTTGAGGAATCTTAGTGCCCAGCTCTCGGGGATAGCAAGAGAACAAAGGACCTAATTACGGTCGACCCGAAAGCCCTAGCAAGAAAAGGACAGGCCGTGGGCCGCCGTTGCAATAGGGTCAAGGGCTTTATACGGAATCAACTCCTCGCTGACGCAGGATCCTGCTTGATATCTGGATCGATTCGAGAAGGCTCGGTCCCTAACGGCTGGACACCATCCCATTCGATTTGGAGAGGAGAAAAGATCTTAATCGTTCGGCGCCGGTGGATCTGCGTCTCGATTCGCCTCTTTGCGCTGAATCCCTTGGACAGAGAGACTGGGTGCTTATGTATATTCACGTCTTCAGCACTCCGACAAGATTCTGAGGGAGGATGCCCCTGCACCCTTGCCACTCTCAAGGTAACACTCAGATGAAATGTGGGTCAAACTCGATCAATCACGCTCAAATTCTTGACAATGCAGCGCCTTTTGCTATGGTTTTCCAAAGGACTCTAGCCTAAAAGGAACGACCTATGAAAACCGTGGCATGCCTTGTCTCACTCTTGTGTCTGAGCGTCTCACTCGATGGGGCACAAGCCCAGGGTTCAGAGGTCGAATCCGTTCGGTTGGGTGATCGGGCGCTGGCATTCGCCAGCGGTTCCATCCAGAAAACATCCTCAATGGATGGGACCGTGAACTTGGTAACTGGCGATAATCAGTCCTCTGGTAATCGAATGCTCTTGGGCAAGCAAGACTCGCTCTACCTAAAGTTGAACAACTCAACTGACGTGGCAGTTGGGGACCTCTTTACCGTCTATCGCCGGGTTCGGAAGGTGTTTCACCCAGTCACTCGAGAATACCTTGGTTTTATTGTGAATCGATCGGCCATCGTGAAGGTCACGGCCGCCGATCATACCCTGACCACAGCGAAGGCCATTATCAGCTATGGACCGATCTCTCCAGGCGACCGAGTGGTGCGGTTTATCGCTCCAACGGTAGATATCGAGCCACACCCCGTTGAGCACGTTTCCGATCTCGAAGGGATGATCGTTGAACTCCAAGCGGACCGATCGATGACGCTCGTCGCCCAATCCAATGTTGTGTACTTGGATCGAGGCTGGGAAGATGGCTTGAAATCCGGCGATCTTCTCGATATCCAGCGTCAGAGTGCAGGACTTCCACCGCGAACGATCGGCCAACTCAAGGTGCTGACGACTGAATCACACACCGCTGTCGCCAAAGTCCTACGGGTCACGACCCGGGTCATGAAAGGAGATCGCTTCAAGCTCCTTGAATCCTCCAAACCCATGCTGTCGGCCGTCGCAACAAACGACGATTTGTCCACGGCACAACAGGCGACAGAGGTCACTCCGGTTGATCTCGTGTCCAGCAAGCTGGCAATACAGGATGACGCTGGTCAGAGCCGTCTCAATCTTGGTGACATGGCCAAGTTCCTACGCTACGACTCTGGAGACGCCGCTATTAAACCTGAAAATTACCCGATCCTAGACCAGTTGATCGCATACCTGCAGAACACTGACGATATGCGGCTGATCCGAATCGAAGGTCATACGGATAACGTCGAGATCGGCCCCTCTCTCAAATCCCGGTATCCCAACAATTTTGAATTGTCCAAGGTACGCGCCAACGGGGTCCTTCGGTATCTGCTGGAGAAGGGTGGAGTGGAGCCGTCTCGCCTCAGCGCAGTGGGGCTTGGGGACACCAAACCAGTGGCCACAAATGCGGTTGAGGAAGGTCGTACGAAAAATCGGCGGGTTGAAATTCTCCTGTACAATCCAGCCACTGATCCTTCAACACCTACCTCCGATGCAAACGCTCACTCGCAATCTCAGGGTGGCAACCTTTCAACTTTGAATGCACGTGATAGCGACGACCAACAGACCTCCGCTAATGCCGCTTTGGATGATCCCGCTCGTTCGGGAACCCTGTCGCTCGGTGATTCTTCACAAACTTCTGCAAGAGATGGGGCAAGTACAGACAACGGCTCTGATCCGAGTGGTGCAACGACGACAGACACCGATAAGCAAGATCTGCCTCAACAACCAGCGACCGGAACACCAGCGGACTAGCTTCGACCGAAACCAGGAACTCTGCGAGGGTGGAGTTCCTGCCCTCCCTCGATCCATCAGCCGAACCCTTTCCGTGAGCATGCCGCAATACCCGATGTTCTTCGTAGTTCCCCACTGATAGAATGCAGAATGGCTTTTGAGAGAGACTCGACCGCCATGAGGCGAAGTAATCCGCTCTATGCGGATGTCATTGTTCCACGTCATATCGAACGGGCTTTCACCTACCAAGTCCCCCCCACCTTAGCTCAAGCCGTTGGCGTCGGAAGCCGCGTCATCGTCCCGTTTGGCCGTATCATGCTGGAAGGAGCCGTTGTTTCGCTCACACATGAGCTTCCAGCCGAAATACGGGCTGCCTCACTTAGGGAGATCTCTTCTCTCGTACAGGATGGACGGAATCCGTCACTGTCCCCCAAGCTGTTCCAACTCTCTCGCGACATTGCTTCTTACTACGTTGCACCCTGGGGGCAATGTCTTCGACTCGTATCTTCTCTGTTCGCAATGCGCCCGACTTCTCCCGCTCGATACACGGTTACTCCTCAAGGGCATGTCGCATTGGCAAATGGCAGTTGCCCCGATGACCTGCGCCCAACTCTTCAGCGAATTGCCCGTCGAACGACGGGAATCCTTTCGTCGACTCTGCATCCGACTCGACGAGCAAGCACTCTACGCGTCCTCGATACCCTCATCAAGAAGTCCTGGCTCGCTCGCGTGTCTCCAGATAATCCCAAGCTCAAAGAGCAGGAACGACCCATAACACCGGTGTCGAATGAACCAGGTGACGGAGCACGGATAGACACCACGCTACTCCATACGAACTTTCCGGACTCAGATCCCTCTTGGAGAGCTCGCGTCAGCCAGTGCCTTCAAGGGAATCATATGCAGAAACTCATCCTACAGGCTCCATGGCCGGATCGAATCAGAAGACTTGCCGACGCTATTTACCAGGCACACTCACTGAAACGATCCTCCATTGTAATAACCGGCGAGATCGCGAGAGCCCTGTGGCTTAAGGAGCTCCTTTCAACGCTCACAGGGCTTCATATTACCCTCGCACATGCATCTTTTGAGTCGGATCGATTGGAACAAAATGAGACTTTGACTCCATCCGTGGTCGTAGGAACTCGCTCTGTCATTTTCTCGCCCCTTGAATCGATCGGACTGATCTGGGTCGAAGGGGAGGAGGATACCGCTCTCAAAGAGCCACAAGAACCTCGATATCATGCCCGGGAGGTGGCGGGCATGAGGGCTGAGAGCGACCGAGCTCTGCTCGTCTTGGCCTCGGCGCATCCATCGCTTGAGTCACACTTCGACGCCACCGCCGAGCATCACGACGTTCGCCACCAGGCGACGCTTCGACCAAGAATCGAGCTCGTTGACCTCCGCAAGGAGTCAGGGCGAACCCTATTCAACCCGAAACTGATCTCGGCAATCCAGGAAACCCTGAAGAGGTCGTCGAAAGTACTACTTTTTCTGAATAGAAAAGGGTACGCAAGAACCTTAGTGTGCGGAGATTGTAGCTGGGTGCCTCGCTGTGCCTCCTGTGCCGTCCCACTCACCTATTATCGGGAGGCTAGCCGTCTCACCTGCCGCTACTGTGGTAGCTCGGATGGGTTGCCTGATTCTTGTCCCGTGTGCCAGGCATCCCGTGTGAGTCCCATCGGAGACGGTACGGAACGGATTGAAGCCGAAACTCGTCGCTTGTTTCCACAGGCCAAGATCGCACGGATCGATGGGAACACGCTTCGTCGATCGGCTGCCGCCCGCCAATTGTGGGAATCCGCGAGGTCTGGGACTTGGGATATTCTGATAGGAACACAAGCACTCTTTCGCCGAGATCCACTACCACCACACGGATTGGTCGGCATTCTTCAGGCAGATTCCGAGTTGTACATTTCCGATTTTCGATCAGCCGAGCGGACCTATCAGCTCCTAATGGATGCTGCAGACTTGGCCTCCCCAGCCTCGGTAGGAGGTCGAGTCATCATCCAGACGCGATTTCCCACCCATCATGCCGTCCAGGCTGTGCTATCGGGAAACCCCGATCGTTTCTACCAGGAAGAGCTTGAGGCACGCCGCCTACTTAACTACCCACCGATGTGCCACCTGGCGGAGCTCTCGGTAACCGGAACAACTCGCGAGCTAGTCGAAGAAGCCGCGAAGCAATGGGCCATGGATCTTGGCCAGATTGGATCTGATCAGGAATCCTTGATCGTGCTGGGGCCCGTCCAGGCCATTAGTACACGGCTTCGTCACCACCATCAACGCATGCTGGTGAAAGCAACTGAACGTAGAACTCTGAGTCGTCGAGTTCATGAATCTGTTCGGAGATTAGAACGGAAGTACCACAAAGGGAGGATCAAATTTGACATCGACATAGACCCTGTCGAAACTGGACAGGGCTAAGCCGGCTTTTTCGCTTTCTTCATCGATCGTGACCTGCTCAGCATGGTTGAGCGCTCTTTGGAGAGTGGCGAATCAGGTGTTCGAGATCGATTGAACAACCCATACGCAAATGAGATCCAAAACACAGATGAAAAGAGACCGAGGACGACGGCGGAGAGCATCGTTCCCATTTCGGACTCAGGAACTGTGTCAAACGTCCCCTTGAGCTGAACCATCAACACCATCGGCCAGACCAAGCTTTCTAAGCCGAGCAAGAGCGTGGACCACGCCCATATTCGCGAGATCGACTCCGCCATCACCCAGAGAAACAGTCCGACGGTGAACGCCCACCCGAGGACGATGAACGGCGAAATACTGCCCCAGATCAACCAGAATCCGATGGTCACGACCGTAGTACCAAGTATGACATTCAGAAGTTTCATAGTCCCGACAGAGAATGTGTGCCAGTGGTGGAGTCTGACGGGGCTTCAGGACGATGTCAACAGGGAGTGGACACACTCGGAGATGGTCGGTTAATCGATCATTTCTGAAGCAACCATATCAAGGAGTACCTTCAGTTCGAATGGCTTTTGAAGAGTCCGCCTGACGCCAAGCATCTTCGCGATATCTAAGACATTGCCCAAGCCGATCGCTTCTGATCCGCCAGTCATGGCAATCACACGAGAGTCGGGGAATTCCCGTCGAAGCACCATAATGCCTTCGAGCCCATTTTGGTCAGGCATCAGGATGTCCATGATCACCAGATCGGCCGCCTTCCTTCTGTAGCGCTCCAACCCCTCGTTCCCATCCTGAGCTTCTTCGACCTCATAGCCGGCTTGCTCCAGGGTTTCACGAATCAGCTGGCGGACCTGGTCCTGATCGTCAACTACGAGGACCGACGGCATCCGAAACCTCGATGGATACAGTCGATCGTTCCTGATCGGAGTTGATCCCGGTCGCCCGAGTGACCGGATAGGACGACGCGTGATCTAGACCACGGCGAATCTTTTGAGCCACCTCACGAGCCTTTCTCCCCGCAGCGATCACTTGGTTGATATGGCGATGGGCTTTGGTCTCGGCTGGAATCAAGCCCAGTGCCAATTCGCTGAAGCCCAGCACCGCCGTAAGACTATTGTTCATCTCATGGGCAATGCCACCAATCAAGCTCCTCATGGTTTCCATCTCCTCCACAACTTCGACCACCATTGAGGCATTCACCTGATCCGTGATATCGACAACCATCCCGATCGTGTGCGTGGGCTGCCGCTTGGTCCCCGCACCTTCATACTGTGTCAAGGCACGTAGCCGAATGTGCCGTACGGATCCGTTCGGCCGGATCAGCCTGTGTTCAGCCGTATACAGCTTCTCCTTCTCATGATCGAGGACCTGTACCATCTCAGCGCGCAGCCTCTCTCGATCCCCGGGATGAACCAACTCCAGATAGCGATCCAGAGAAGGAGACTCGCCCTCCCCAACCCCATAGATCTCACGCAAGATGGGCGACCAGATGTGAGTGTTCGTCCGGTGGTCATGCTCAAAGACCCCCACCCGTCCGGCCAGGATTGCAAGATCACATCGAGTCGTAATCTCCTCGCTCACCGGTGTGGTCTGCTGACAAGCAGCGAGATCACGTATCGTCATAATGATCGTCCTTCCCTTGGACTGATAGACAGGAGACAACTGGACTCCGACCGGAAACTCCACACCATCCTTGCGACGTCCGTGCGCTTCTCGAGTGATCTCCAGGGGACCGGAGCCGACGCTTGAGAAGCAGGCGTCACGCCTCTCTCGCTGCTCCTCGTGATCTCGCGCTGCCAGCAAGCACTCGACAGGTCGCCCTAGGAGCTCCTCTCGAACATACCCAAACATTCGTTCGATATGGCTATTCATCAGGGAGATCGTGCCATCTTGACGAACCAGCAGCATACCCTCGGGCGTCGACTCCAGGACCGTCTTTAATTGAAGATCTCGTTCTTCAGCCATCGCCGCCAGCAGTTTGTAGTCCGTGATATCCTCAATCTTTCCAGACATCCGAATAGGCTGATCAGAGGAACCTTGTATCAGTACCCCCCTACAACGGACAAATCGAATATCGCCTCCAGGTTGGATGATCCGACACTCGAGATCGTAGGGGCGATCCGAAGTAAACGTTTCCTCGACCAGGGAGAGAACACGCTCGCGGTCTTCTGGGTGGAGAGCCTTCTTAAAGGTCTCATAGGTTGGCGGCACTGAACCCGGTTCGAATCCAAGGACTCGATAGTGCTCTTCCGACCAAATCTCAGCGCCATTCCCGATGGCCCATCCCCACATGTCATGGTCCCCACTCGCGGGGGCTTGCACGAACTGATGCTGTCTGTTGAAGGATTCGATTTCAATTGCGTGCTGGCCGGGACTGCCAGAAAAACAGACTAGAACGGATTCTTTTCCATCCCATATGGTAAGCGCCACGGACAACTCAACCGCGACTTCCTGTCCATCACATCGTACGAATTTTGTTTCCAACCGGCCGTTCGACTGGCGTGATCCCGCTGTCTGTGCAATCCAGAGGCGCACGCTCTCTTGTTGCTCATGGGCCACAAAATCCAAATACCGGCTGCCGATGATTTCTTCGGCCGACGTGGCGCTTAGGATAGTCAACCCTGCCTGATTGACATACATGATCTCAGATGCAGTCACTACCAACATACCTTCTCTGACAAAATCACAGAGAACCGTCGAGGACGGCATCTTACGATGACGCTCCGCCTCCATCTGGCGGAGCTGGGACACATCGCTCATGATCCATATCACCGACCGAACGTGTCCTGTCTGATCCTCAATCGGTGACAAGGTTACCTCATTCCAAAACGATGTCCCGTTCTTGCGGTAATGCCGCAGCGAGACGCGGCACGCCCGTCCGTCTTGGAGAGCCAACGCGAGTTTTTCGATCGCTCCCCGATCAGTTCCGGGGCCGTTCAACATCGCTGTTGTCTGACCAACGACGTCATACTCGGCATAGCCAGTTAGCAACAGTGCTGCGGGATTCGCATAGAGGATGGGATGATGTGGAAGTGTCGCATCCGTCACAAGTACGCCGCAATTGGTTGCCGCGATTACCCTTGCCTGCAGAACATTCTCCTGATGCTGTCGAATGGCAATCCAGAATAAAAGCCCTACGAGCAAGAGCAATACGAGGAAGATAACAGCAGTCATGCGGGACAACCTCCCGGTAGGTACACACCGTGTCCGTGTAACTACAACTACCCAGAGTGAGCCTATACGAATCTAGAGAGGGTGCCCAGAGATGAAGGTCGTAACGCGACGAGAATTTTGCCCCTAAGAATACTAGAGCCGAATGTTACACCATCAGCCTTGTCGTTTGACGAAGAAGGCGGCCGCCTGGGCACGCCGGGTGATCCGAAGCTTCTGAAAGACATTTGCGAGGTAGTTCTTCACGGTCTTGTCACTGAGCCCGAGTGCAACCGCGATCTCTTTGTTGGTCTTCCCCTCGGCAACCAATGCAACAACCCGTTCTTCTTGAGACGAAAGTTGGTCCGTACCGGGAGGGGCCGGGAGATCATGAACTCCTCGCAACCATCTAAGAGCCCGTTCAGTCACCGTTGAATCGAGAATGGATTGCCCCTTGGCGACCGAACGAATGGCTTCCAGCAGCCCAGGCGAGTCGATTTCCTTGAGAACATAGCCTTGTGCCCCCGCAAGCACGGCCGCGAGCACTGAATCATCGTCCGCGTACGACGTCAGGAAAATGACTCGGGTGGCGGGAAGAGCACCAAGAATCTCTCGACAGGCATCGACGCCTGAACCGTCGGGAAGACGCACATCCATCAAAACCACGTCGGGTTTGAGCTTCTGAGCCTGCAGAATGGCATCGGCCATCGTCCCGGCTTCTCCTACCACGGTGATACCCTGGTTCTGAGCCAGCACGGTCCGAAGCCCCACACGAATCACCTCATGATCATCGACCAGCAACACACGAATGGTTTGAACTTGCGTTTTAGTTATGAGCATGGTGTCCATCCTTTGAAAGATCGAGTAAGATTTTCGTCCCCTTCCATGGTTTCGATTGAAGGGTGAACGATCCACGGACCTTTTGAGCCCGGGCTGCCATATTGCCTAACCCATGCCCAACGCCCTGGGCCGACCGAGTGTCAAAGCCGATACCATTGTCACGAATAGTGAGACGAATGGTTCGGACCAGTTCCCGGAGTGATACCACGATCTGTGTGGCTTGGCTATGACGCAAGGCATTACTGAGGCCTTCCCGAACGATGTTAATAATATGAAGTGCGTGCTCGGTGGACAGGCGGCGTGCCGCCGCTTCGTCGATTCGTATCACACATTTTGCCCGAGAGGCGCTGGACATCGTCTGAATCATGGTCCGTAATGCCGACGGAAAATCACCGCCTTGGATCACGTGAGACTCAAGACCGGCGATGAAATTACGTACCTCTCCCATGACGTGATTGAGCTGCCCAATCGTCTGATCAAGTGTGGACATGAACTTCGCCGCGACAGGTTCCGGCTGTTGCTTGATCATCGGTTTACAACCCTCTAGCCCAAGGCCCACTGCATACAAGGACTGAAGAATTCCGTCATGGAGATCCTGACTGATCCGCTCACGTTCTTGCAGGGCGGCACTCAAGTCCCGCTCCCGTTGCAGCAGCATCTCTTCCATTCGCTTGCGCTCGGTGATGTCAGTCGCTGCGCCCAACACCAGATGAACCTGCCCATCGTCATCAAGAATCGGCCGCTTGACGGTCTGAAACCAACGAGTATTCCCCTTGGTATCGGTGAATTTCTCCTCCGGAATGAACCGATCTCGCCCGGTACTTATCACCTCAAGATCATTTTCTCTAAAAAACTCCACCTCATCGGCGTTGGGATTGACGTCCGCATCTGACTTCCCGACCAAATCCTCGACCGTGGTTCCGTACCAGTCGGCAACCGTCTTGTTGGCCATCGCAAAACGTCCTTCCCGATCTTTGGCAAAGATGAGTCCCGGGTCTGTGTCGATAACCTGTCGCAAAAACGTATGCGACCGGCGGAGTTCCGCTTCCGCTCGTTTACGCTCCCCGATGTCTCTCAAGATCGCGCAGCCGTACTCTTGTCCGTCATACGACAGATAGTTGAAGGTCACTTCCATTTCCAACACATCGCCGGTACGTGACCAATATTTTGCCTCGAAAGCCAATGCTCCCTGTTCCTTCAAATGATCCCAATGCTCCGTCCATCGCTCGACAGGAAAATTGGGGTCGATGTCATGCACCGTCATCGACGTCAATTCTTGCCGGGAATACCCCAACATTTGGCAGGCCGTATCGTTGACGTTGAATATCCGAGCGGTCGGATCCAGCCACAAGATCGCTTCTACGGCTTGATCCACCGAGAACTGAGTCAAGCGCAGCGCTCGCTCCATACGCTTGCGCTCCGTAATATCATCCCCGACGGTGACAATGCATTGTTTACCATTGAGCATGATCAGTTCTGACGATAACAGACAGTGGCGGACCTCTCCGTTCTTACTTCGCAATTTCACTTCTTCATTGCGGACCGACCCTCGGTGCTTCAACAGCTCAAGATATCGGGCCCGTTCTTCCTCAGAATACCAGAGCCCTATCTGCAAGGTCGTTTGCTCCACGACGTCTTCTTTACAGTATCCGAACATTTGACCCACCGCGTCATTAACGTCCACCACTCGACCACTGTCCAGCTCACTGATGACGACCGGATTGGGGCTAGCTCGGAATGCCTTGGCAAACCGCTCTTCACTAAGTCGCAATGCCTCCTCCGCACGTATCCGGTCCGTGATATCGTTCGCGACAGTCACCACACAGAGCGTTCCGTTGAGCTCGGCGAGGTCGGCAGAAGTCAGAAAATAGCGCAGCTCACCCGATTTGGCCCGTAAGACAAACTCCATGTTGCGTACCGGCTGCCCCGCTTTCAGTCGCTCGATGACCCGCACTCGATCTTCGAAATTCGGCCAGATCCCGAGCATGAACGTGGTCTTTCCGATTACTTCTTCACGGCTAAACCCGAATGCCTGCAGACAGGCATCATTCACTTCGATGCAGCGTCCCGTTGCGACCTCCGTGATCCCTATCGGATGAGGACTTGTCCTGAACGCCTTGGAGAATCGTTCCTCGCTTTCCCGCAGATCGTCCAGTGCCGCTTGGCGATCCAGCTCACCACCCAGCCACCGAGCCATGAGCTGCACAAAATCCTTGTCGGATTCGCTAAAACCTCTTGCACGGGGTTCCACACCGGCGAAACACAGAGTCCCGTAATTGCGTTCGACCCCATCGATTGGAGTGCCAATGTACGATTCCAGCTTCAATGCAGCATAGGCGGGATGGTCCCGCCATTCGGCCGAGGCTCCGGCATGTTCGAAACTCAGCGGCCCGTTTCGGCGGAGGGTTTCGGCACAGTACGTCTTGTCCAGAGGCACGCGCATACCCTCGTCGAACGCCGTGCCTGGTGCGTTCACCCGCTTGATTTCCAGCTCTGCATCCCGGACAGCAGTTTGCATCCCAATCGGAAGTTCGAAAATACGGCAGCCAAGCCGGAGCAATGCCTCAACCCGATCTTTGAAGGACTGGCCTTGGGCCGACGAGATATCGTGCAACGCCCGAATAGCCTGCTGGCTCTTCCAGAGCGCCTGTTCCACTTGCTTGCGCTTAGTAATGTCTTTACTGACGGTGATCACACACGATTTTCCATGGTACTCGATCCGCTCCGCAGACACGAGGTAATCCCGTCGTTCCCCACAGGTCATCTGAATCACCGCTTCGAAATTGCGGATCGAACCATCACGTCGCAATCTCTTCATGAAGCGAATCTGATCCTCCGGCGTGAGCCAATGCTGTATGTCGTTCCCCGGTCGCCCGACCACCTGCTCTCGTTGATACCCGAGAGCGGTCAGACAGGCGTCGTTGACGTCGAGCCACCGTCCCGAGTCGAGCTCTACCAGGGTCATTGGGTCAGGACTGGACCGGAACGCTTTTGAGAACAGTTCTTCACTTGCCCGTAGAGCTTGCTCTGCCTCCTTGCGCTCGGTGATGTCGACCGTCGCACCAATCAAGTGCGTCAATCGTCCGTTGCTGTCCCAAACCGCGTGGCATCGTACGTCGGTCCAAACAATCGATTCGTCTTTTCTCACCATGCGAAGCTCGTAATGGCACTCCTCGACGGCTCTACGTTGCACCAACTCCCAATGCTTCATCGCAATCGGCCGATCATCTGGATAGACCAAACCCAACCACACAAAGGGATCGGATGACAGTTCTTCTGGGCCATAGCCAAACAGTGCCTTCAGGTTGGCATCTCCTCGGTATTGGGCATTTCTGACATCCAGTTCCCACACCCCAACCTTGCCGATGGCCGTCGCACGCGCGTAGCGCTCCTCACTCGCCCGTAATTCTGCCGTGCGCTCGATCACTTTGCGTTCCAATTCATCATGGGCCCGCTGGAGTGCCTCCTCCGTTCGCTTGCGTTGGGTTATGTCTTGGAACGTTCCGTAGGCCCGCACGGCTCGTCCGTTGATGACGTCGACCATCCCAACCGCACGCACGGCAACTGGCCGCCCCATCGCCGTGATGAGTTCCAACTCGAGGTCCCACGACTCCCCACTGGCAATTCCTTTCCCGATCGCCTCAGCAATGAGAGGCCGACTGTCAGGCGTGTAGAAATTCAACGCGGTTTCCACCGTCGGGCTGTACTTATCCGGCGTCGTCTCGTGCAGCCGGTAGGTTTCTTCGCTCCATCGGAGGCGGTCGGTCACAAAATCCAACTCCCAGCCCCCTATCTTGCCGATGGTTTCCGTTTGTTGCATGAGAGCAAGCTGCTGTTTGTGACGCGTAATATCCTCTGCAATACCTGCAATCCGGTTCTCCCAGCCGGTCATCCTTACTCGTCGGTCTGCGATCCAGCGGATGTACCCATCGCGCCCGATGATTCGGTACTCGCAATAAAACACCGCCGTCGTCCCGCCGACAACAAATCGATCATGGTTCGCCTTGACCCGTTCCTTGTCCTCTGGATGGATTGAATCGAGCCACAGCGACCCTTTTCGACAGATTTCCTCTCGTTCTATACCCCAGATGAAGGTGAATGCCGCATTCACATACGCGACGTCCATTGCATCCAGCGAAATATCCGCTATCAGAAACGCAGAGCCGACTGACTCAGCAAACTGACGAAAGCGCTCTTCGCTCTGGCGCAATGCCTCCGTCCGCTCAGACACCTGCTGTTCCAGCGAGGCGTTGAGAGAGGCAACCATCTCCTGTGCCTCCTTGCGCTCGGTGATATCGGAAAAGAAACCAAGAATGGCAGGCTTGCCGTTCCATGTGATCCGTGCTGCCTCGACCTGAACTGGAATCGGTGTTCCGTCCGACTTGAGATAGATCCGCTCTGCGCTATGGACAGAGACGCCACCGCTCAGGAGTCGTGTTACATTCTCACGGACTTCCTGATGGTAGTCGGGATGGATAAACTCAAACGTCGGGCGGTCCATGATTTCCCGCACATCCTGGGCTCCCATAAGGAGCGCCCCCGTGTGGTTGACATACACCGTTCGCCCTTCACAGAAAACGAATACACCGGAAGGAGACAGTTCGACCAACGTGCGATAGCGCTCTTCGCTTTCCCGAACCGCCTGCTCCATCTGCTTGCGATCGGTAATGTCGGTATGGGAGCCGAGAAGTCGCATCCGTCTACCATCGGCCTCCGTGACAAACGAGGCCCTTGCTTCAATCCATCGATAGGTCCCGTCCTTATGTCGCAGGCGAAATTCCTGCCGATAATCACCCTTCTGATTGACGACGTAATCGTGCACATACGCCATCGCTCGTTCCCGATCTTCCGGGTGAAGAAGGCTCACCCAGGTCTCAAAGGAAGCCGAAAGGTCCCCTCGCTCGTACCCAAGTTGACGGATCCACTCTTCCGAAAATGCCACCTCTTTTGTGGTCGTATTCCAATCCCATAACCCAGTACCTGAAGCTTGGAGAGCTTGCCGCAGCATACTCTGAGAAGCCTGCAACGCCTCCTCCGCCCGGTTTCGATCTGTGATGTCAAGCATGCTACCGGACATAGAAATCGGTTGGCCGCTGCTGTCTCGCAACACCTTTCCCTGGCAGCTGATGACACGAATCTCCCCGTTTGGCCGGACGATCCGACATTCCATATCGAACCGGGCTCGGCCTGTCAGGGCAGCATCGCTCGCCCTCTTCACATCGTCTCGATGGTCCGGATGAATGGCCCGCAAGAAAGTATCACGGGTGGCCGGAATGGTTTCCGGTTCATGACCGAAGAGCCGATATTGCTCATCCGACCACCACATCTTTCCGCTCCATATCTCCCAATCCCAACTTCCAAGGTGTGCCAACGCTTGGGACTCGATCAGATGGCGTTCCCGATGACGGAGTTCGTGCTCAGCCTGACGGCGCTGAAGCTCGGCTCCAGCACGTGAGGCGAACACGGTCATGAATGATTTCAACCGGCGGGCATGACGCAGCGGCTTGGTATCCATAACCACCAGCAGACCAATCACCGTCCCGTCTTTTCCCTTGAGCGAGAGTCCACAATAGCTCTCAACACGGAGCTGATTTAATCGATCAAATGTCGGGAACGAAGCCTGAACGTCCTGGTCGAAACAGGCAATCGAATGGGTGAGTGCGACTTCGCAGGGGGTGTCGGCCAGGAAATACTCGAAATTCTCGACGAGCGAGGCTCCTGAGCAAACCGCGATGGTGCGGATTTTTCTAACGGCCGCTGGTTGAACTTCCCCCACGATGGCATACTGAACACCGAACACCGAACACAGATGAAGCACCAGGGTCTTGAAAAAGTCCTCGCCGGTCTCTGCCGCAGTACCAGCCACGATAGCCCGAAGCATCTCCGACTGCTCGCGCAGGTCTTGGAGCTCACCGTCCATCTGTCGATTGTGAAGGCGAAGGGCCTGATCCCGTTCCGTCAACTCACGGACTAAGTCGGCAACCTGCTTCCGCAATAGCTCCATTTCAGGAGGATGGCTTGTGGCACTCATGATCGGGCTCCTTGCTGCGCGACATCGACAAACAGGGCAAGAACGGCTCAGCCCCCTGGAGCGACTTGCCTCACACCTCAAAGCACTGATTGAGAGCGGCTT
>JAHBWR010000026.1 GCA_019636875.1 Nitrospira sp. | reverse complement strand
CTAGGTTCTGACCCGGTGCGTTGATCGCCTTCTGCGGTTTGAACCACTGGCCGACTCGGTTGTCTTTGTTCAAGGACTGACCGAATCCGATGCGAGTACCGTATCAGCATCGCCGCCTACTCTCTGATACCGAATCACCGACCTCAGCTTACCTGCGCTCGACAGGATGCCGGGCTCCAGAGGTTCGGCATTGTTTGCGCGGGTGGATCGTCCTGGCGTCAGCGAGGAACGCCTGGCCCTTGGGACGCGCCTCTCGTTCCAAGACAGATTCATGGGTCGGGATATCGCCAGTGGCTTTAGTTATTCTGCTCTCACGCCGATAGGGTACGTAGGCCGGTTCAATCTCTCCCGTACAGCTGAATCTGTTGGTACCATGCTGGACGTCTTGGGTGTCTTTAAGCGCAACATCAATCAGCTCTTCGGAACCTGTGTTGATATCCTGAACGTGGGACGCTCGCTTCAGCAACTGTCATTGTCCATGCAGATTCTCGCCATCAATGGAGTCGTCCAAGCTGCCAAGGTAGGCGGCGGTAAAGGGCGTCCCATGTTGGCGCTCGTCGAAATCTTAAATCACACGCCACGGGAAATTCGACCTGAGGTGGACGTGATCGAACACCGTTGTGCCGATCTCGCCCGATTAACCGCACACAGCTCGAACATTGTATGGCGGTATTATCAACTGATTAACGGCCTTCTTCTCGCCATGCCACGTGAGCATCGATTCTCCTCACGCACGGATGCTGAAGTGTTTCCTTCTCTCCGCTTTACTACTCCTGACGATATCACGACCCTGATGACCCATCAGTCATTCCGGCACGGTGAATCTCTCGAACAGGACAATCTGCGGACCATCGGACGTATTTGCCAGATCAACCTAACTGACCTTCACGAACGACTGCGGCAGACGCTGCATTGTTTGGAGGAAATCAGCCGTGCGCTGCATGGATTGGAGATGATCGGACTTACTGCTCGGTACATGGCGTTTTGTATCGCATCGGAAGCCGCTGCGCTGGACGATGCAGGTTTGAACTTCAAGAATCTTTCAACGGAGATTGGTCGGGCGGTGGATGATCTGGAGGCCAAAACGCACACCATGAAAGTGTCCATTGAGAGTGGTCAGGAACTGGTGGAGTCACTATTGGAAGGGCATGTCCATGCAGAGTAGAATCCTCTATAACGAAAACGGTCATCAATGGATCGTGATTGGCCGTGACCCCGAAAAGGATTCCCACGTGATTGATACGAATGAATATGTCATCGTCAGTCGCGGGCAAGCCATGTTACTCGATCCGGGCGGCATTCAGATCTTCCCGCAAGTACTGGCTGAACTTGCGAAGTATGTGCGTGTCCAAGATATCCGTGTCATCTTTGCCAGCCATCAAGATCCGGATATTTCTTCCTCTCTCGCCATGTGGCTCGACTTGAACCCATCGATCAAGACCTATTGTTCGTGGCTCTGGACCGGATTCATTAGTCACTTTAGCACGGGTGCCGCTATCGCACTGAATCCGATTCCTGACAAGGGCATGCACATCAAGATTGGTGACGATGGGGCCGAAGTCGAAGCCGTCCCCGCCCATTACTGCCATTCCTCAGGAAATTTTTCACTGTACGATCCCACAGCCGGGATCTTGTTCTCCGGTGACATCGGTTCCGCGTTGGTCCCCAGTCATGAGAGCAGCTTGATCGTGACGAATTTTGATCAACATGTTGACTATATGCGTGGGTTCCATCTGCGGTGGATGCCTTCGACCTTGGCCTTGCGGAGTTGGACTCAGCGGGTCCGTGCTATTAAGCCTCGCATGATCTGTCCGCAACATGGGTCTGTGTTTGAAGGTGACATGGTTGGAAAATTGCTCGATTGGCTTGACGGTCTTGACGTGGGTCAGTGGGCGGATGAGTCTCCAACATCCGGGTTGTGTAAAGCCGCTTGAGCGCACCGTGCAGTTGTTGGAGACAGAGCATTGGGCTTTCGATTATACGACCTGCCTTGTGATCGAAGGAAGATCGAGAATCGGGTCATACAGCCGGACGCTCTCCTGATACACATCGTCTCCCTACTGCTGTTGTTGATGGTCGTCAAGATTCGACATGGGAGCAGTGCCCTGTGCGTGGCTGCTGATCCAACGTTCCATCGGGCCATGAGACTCCAACGTCACCGAGACCGCCATGTCGAGGCGGTTTTGAGCTTCTCCTTCATAGTACCCGCTGGTCGGGGCAATGTCCTGGTAATCGCGCCCAACAGCGACCGTGATGTATCGTTCGTCACAACGTCGCTGATGCGTAGGATCGTACCCGACCCAGATCGGAAGCTTTTGTCCGGATGCCGGCAGCAGAACTTCCACCCAGGCGTGCATCTGCCCTTCGCCTGGAAGGAGACCGGACACATATCGGGCTGGCAGGCCGGCTAAACGGCAGAGTGCCAGCATCACGTGCGTATAATCTTGGCACACCCCTGACCCTAAGGCCATCGCCTCAGCGGCTGTTGTTCCGACATGAGTGCGCCCTGGCTCATACCGCAAAGCCGCATGCACGTGATGGAGGATGGCTTCTGCGAGTTTACCCGGTGAGCCTCCTCCTCCCCGCAGCCGTTCGCTAAGACGCACCAGGACTTCAGATCGGTCGACCAGATGGGTGAGTCTGGTGAACTCGGGAGAGGCCACCGTGCAATCGGTATCGAGGGGATCGGTGCCCTGCAGCACCAAGGACCCGTCTGTGAGGTAGCCGGTTTGTGTTTCCACACGCATGTCGACGGTACAGGAAATTTCCTTTTCGACTCGCGCATGATCCATTTGCCACACGAGATTTCCAAATGCGTCAGTATAATGCCGGTAATCGGCCGGAGGATCCATATGCCAGCGGACATCGAGTCGTTGCTGGTTCCCGTAATGTTGATGGGGAGCCACGCGCATGATGGTCCTGACATTCGTCACCGGCGCCTCATAGGTGTATGTGAATTGGATGCGTGCCGAAAGCAAGGCTTTCACTTGATGAACCGTCACCTCATGATGCTCTAACCGCAGATGACGCCGTGGGTTCACTATTCTCACATCATCAGTGTCCTCGGACCTGAAATAGGTGCGCGCCACCGCCATCGTGATGCGATCAAGTTGTCGCAACACCTCGGTGAGAAACGATTCCAGTCCGATCTCATGGATTTCTTCCAATGTCGCAAAGTCCAAATCAGCAGCCATCTGCCCGATGAGTCTGGCAGGTTCTCGATCCGCCACTCGGGATGACTTATCCATCAGTCGTTCGATATGTTGACGAAGCCCTCGGGCGCAGAACCGAACAGACCGCGGGAAATATTGATTCAACAACAAGAACTCGACGATTTTCTCCGGCAGGACCACCGAGCGGGAGACTTTTCGGTAGGCCTCGTAGGCGCTCGCCGACTTCAAGACGGCGACACATTGATGCAAATCGGACAGTTCCGTCGGCTCGTGAGACATCTGAAGAAGGATCGGATGGACCAGCAACCGTGCCGTATGGTTCGCGCGCTCGATATCTTTGCCGAGCCGATAGAAGGTCCACCCTTCATCGTGCAACATCGTGCTGGCCATAATGCCATGTAGGGTGTAACAGGTATCTTGCACCTCGGTCAGCAGTCGATGTGGTGTGGCTGCGATGATCCCAGGCGTGTAGGTTCTCCACGCCAGGTGCATCCGGTTGATATGATGCCATACCTCGCTGGACAACTGATCTTGAATGCCACGTGCATTTTCTCTGGCGGCGCTGATCAAATTGACCAGAGCGTTGGGATTGGCGGCATCACAAGTAAGGAATTGCAGCACCGTCATCGTTTCAAGAGGCTGCCTCCGCTCCTCGTACGACGAGAGCTGTCCGGTGCTCTCCAAATACCATCGCCAAATTGTGTTCTGATCTTGTTGGTTGGAGCTTTCCAGCAACAACTGATAGTGGACGTTGATCAGCCTGGCCGTGTACTCGGCTCGTTCAGTGTAGCGGGCGATCCAAAAGCACGACTCTGCTGTCCGGCTTAGCATCGATCGTCAATCTTCTCCATACAGCACCCAGGTTCCCTTACTGCCACCGCCTTGTGAGGAATTCACGACGAGAGACCCCTCGCGTAACGCGACACGCGTTAATCCGCCGAGTGAAAGCGTGATGTCCTTACCGGAGAGCACGAAGGGACGCAGGTCGATATGCCGTCCACCAAACTCGAAGCCGCCTGTATGGTCGTCGACAAGGCACGGCGATCTGGATAATGACACGATCGGCTGCGCGATGTAGTTTCTGGGATTGTTACGGATGCGCGCGCGAAAGTCTTCCTGTTCAGCCTTGGTGGAGGCCGGTCCCATCAACATGCCATACCCACCGGATTCATTCACGGCTTTCACTACGAGAGAGGGAAGATGATCGAGCACATACCTACGATCCTCTTCTCTACTGCAGAGATAGGTGTCGACGTTGGGGAGCACGGGAGACTCACTCAAATAGAAGGCAATCATCTGAGGTACGTATGCATAGATGGCCTTATCGTCTGCCACGCCATTGCCGATTGCGTTGGCTAAGGCCACGTTCCCCGCGTGGTAGGCCCGCATAAGACCTGGCACTCCCAACAATGAATCGCGATGAAAGACTTCCGGGTCCAGAAAGGTATCATCCACTCGGCGATAAATGACATCCACCTGCTGCAACCCCTGCGTCGTCTTCATGTAGACTCGATCGGACTCCACGATCAAGTCTCGTCCCTCTACCAGCTCGATCCCCATTTGAAGCGCCAGGAACGAATGTTCAAAATAGGCGGAATTATTCACCCCTGGTGTCAGCAGGACCACGGTGGGATTCTCGCGAATGTCCGGTGCAAGGTAACGAAGATTGTCCAGTAACTGGTTGGGATAGTGATCGACCGGCCTGATTCGCATTTGTTTGAACAAACTAGGAAAGACACGCTTCATGATCTCACGAGTTTCCAAGACATATGAGATGCCCGATGGAGTCCGCAGATTGTCTTCCAGGACGAGGTAGGTGCCGTCCTGGTTCCGAACAAGATCAATACCGGCGATATGGATATAGAGATCGCGCGGAGGTCTGAATCCAACGAACTCCCGTTGAAACCCTGATGCACCTTCAACGAGTTCACGAGGGATAATCCCCTCGCGCAGAATGCGCTGCTCGCCATAGACATCGAATAAGAACGCGTTGAGCGCTTGGATCCGTTGCCGTACACCCTGCTCTATGTGTCGCCATTCGCTGTTCGGAATGATACGAGGCAGAAGGTCGAAGGGGAAAATGCGTTCCGTCTCCTGTGCGTCGCCATACACGGTGAACGTAATGCCCTGATCTAAAAATGCTCTGGCGGCCTGCTCTTGATACTGGGCGAGTTCGCCGACCGAGAGTGCCTGAAGCTGCTCATATAATTGGCGATAGTGCGGCCGAAGTCGTTCAGGGGCTTCGAACATCTCATCGAAGTGTTCGCCGATCTGATATCGCCTGAAAAGGTCTCGGAGTTTGGCCGGTTGGAACTGACGGTTCGAATTGGGGCTCATTTCGTAAACCTGCCGCAGGCACCCTTGCACAGTCTGTGTGGGGCAATAGTCTTCTCTTTTCATCGCTAATGCAAGAGGTGAGCGAGGGATCGAACACAACGCGACTCATGCTTTGCCTTGCCGGTATGGGTGTCGATGGGAATGAGAGCATTCACCTACCCGGTCTTCTCAGACCGTGAATGCTTGAACCACCTTGCGGGCTATGATACTCCTCACGAAGCACCGTCGCACGCGAGTTCCCAGAGAGGAGATGACAATGGCCACATCACGATCGGTTCAGCGAGTCACGGCGAAAGTTACCAAACGTGCGGTCCGAACGAAACGTGTCGCCGTTAAGAAAGGGAAAAGTCTTGCCGGTAAAGGTCGGAACACCGCTCGATCCACGGCCAAACAGGTTCGCAAGGTGGCGAAGACGACGACCGAGAACGCGAACCGCGGGAGTATGGCGGCTCACACGAGGGCTCGTCAGGCCGGAGCGGCCATCGGGAAAATGCTTGGCCGAGCGCAAGGTATAGGCAGGAAGTTAGTCAACAAGGCAAAAAGAAGATTGACGTAGGCCCTGTGGTTTGGTGATGGGTGCCGGATCGAGTCGGTCCTCCTACGGATCCTGATGCGATATGTCATTGTCTTGGCGCTACTCCTCGTTCTCCTCCTTTTGTGGGGGCGTCATATGCAGGCTTCTGTCCATGTGAACGATACGTCCTACGATCTCCTGCTGTCCGTGTTGCTCTCACACAGCGTGCCGGAGGTGTCGGTGGATACCCTCACCTCGGAAAACTTCCACCTACTGGACGCCCGTGGATACCAAGAGTTTGAGGTGAGTCATATTCCAGGTGCCGTCTGGGTGGGGCATGAAGAGTTCTCTCCGACTCGGCTAGCTGGAATCGATAAACTAGCACCGGTGGCGGTCTACTGCGCCGTGGGGTACCGCAGCGAACAGATTGCGGAACGACTACGGCAAGAAGGATATCTCAACGTGGTCAATGTCTATGGCGGAATTTTCGAATGGGTCAACACCCAACGCCCAGTCGTGACTACCGATGGGTCCGAAACGGACCGGATCCATGCCTACTCACGGTTCTGGGGGTTTTGGCTCAAGCGAGGAATGCACATCTATGACTAACACGGGGAGAGAGGTTGCCGCAACCAACCAGATGACCAGTCCGCAAAGGCAAGATCGCAAACCCAACCTCGGTTAAGAAGCTTCCACGTCTGCCCACCACGCGATCGTTCGGTGACATATGACGAACGTATCTCTGAACGTCCACCAAAAGAATATTTTATCGGTGTAGAGAACGGTTGTGGAGCGAATCGGCGCAGCTCCATGATTCGCTCATGCCGAATGTGCTTGGTACGTAATCACAGAATGATGGAGGAATGAAAACGTTTGGGCTAGACTGTCTCCTGCGTCATGGAAAAATCCGGAGGAGTTCAAGAGTTGGAGAAGCCGAGTTCTACCGACGTGATCGGTCAAGCGCCGCGGTACGTGATTCCCTTGCCGGAGAACCCGACGCGGGAGAATATCCCCGATGAGAAGCAGCCGCATGGTCTGGTGCAAGTCCTCAACGCCGGCGCCGTATATTTTCTGGTCGCACTTGGGGCAGGGGTTGTGTTGGAGATTATTCGGCTCCAGGTTGTGGGGCTGCACCTCAGCCAGCGGATCGCGCAGGTGATGGAGATTCCCACGCATCTTCTGGCTGTGATGATTGCCGCTCGCTGGGCGATCGACCGGTTCACACTCCCACCGTTGCCTGGTGTCCGGCTTGGAGTCGGTCTCGTTGCGCTCGTGTTCTGGGTTCTGATGGAGTGGCTCATTATCCTCCCCCTCCACGGCCTCTCTCTCGATGAATTCCTTGCCGCCCAACACCCGGTTGCGGGCACAGTGCCGATCGGAGCACTTGGCGTGTTGACCGTCATGCCATTTCTTGTCGGGTATCGATGGGAACGCTGACGTACTGCCATTGCCTCTGCGCGTAATCTGCGCAATAATCCCTCCCGATACCGTTGAGAGGCATGGCCATGCTGGAACTTGTTGTACGATCTCTCCTTGTGTTGGCACTTGGTTTCCCCTCGATCACCATCGCGTCGGATAGTTCCGATCCAGAGTCAGCCATTCGCAGGATGATCCAAGCCAACGCAGAAAAAGACCTACCGACGCTCTCCCAACTGATGGCCCATGACGCCGACATCATCAGTTACGCAGTGGCCGGGCGGAAGTATATCGGGTGGGCCGAACTGGAACAGGGCATGCGGGATGAATTCGTCAACGCGAAGAAACTCGAGATTCCAATCAGGGAACTTACGGTTTGGACAAAAGGAGATCTTGCCTGGTACGCGATGGAGCTGGATTACATCCGCTACATGCAAGAGGGGGCCGAGGTCAAACGCACGGTGCTCCCTATGCGAGAAACCGGTGTCCTTGAACGTCGCGAAGGCCGCTGGCAACTATTGTCTTGGCACGAATCATTTCGATCGGCGAATCTGGGAGGGGCGTTGAGTTCATCGTCGGCTGATTCTCGGGAACGTCATCCCGGGCAATCACAATCCTCAACTGAACCGGACGTGAGCGGTACGTGGGAGATCCTCGAAGTCGAGGATGACAAACGGTACCAGGCGACTCTCGACCGGAACGGAAATGGTCAGTACAGTCAGCATGGCGGGCGGTTCACCACCGCCAAGATTGCCGGACGTCTGTGGGAGGGGACGTGGCATCAATCCGGTAATGACCGGGAAGGCGGGTTTGAACTTCAGCTGTCAGAGGATGGCACAGAGGCGAAGGGCATCTGGTGGTACACACGAGTTGGTAAGCAGAAGAATATTCCACCCCGCGAGCACGGTGGCACCTATCACTGGAAGAAACCGATGTCTCCCTCCGGCATTGCTCGGTAACAAGAGACGCTGATCTGTCCTGCCCTCCCCGGTAGGGCGGGCTATGCAGAACGCCATTAGTTTTCCATCATCTCCAGCCTGGTATCAAATTCATGTCCGCAGGCCGTACAGCGGATACAATCTGACTCCACCGCGATTTCGTCGACTCGAATCCCCATGCCTCCGCAATCCGGACAGCGGGCAAGATGGATTCGCTCGTCCTGTACGGTTTCATATTGCGTTCCATGAAGACAATACACGGGCATTCCCTCAAGGAGCCATGGTTCCCCTCGTTTATCGACGACCGGCAGCACGAGATAATGGTGATTGACATAGTCTTCAATCTCTTGTTGGTTCACAAAGCCGTCTTTGATCAATTTTCCACCCACCACCTCGTACAGTGCCTGTCCTTTTACGATGGCTTTAGTCGGACCCATAACGCCTCCTCGCATGAAGGTGTCGTACATTTTGGCACTGTGTCCGAGACGAAAGCAGCCCGCTCGTCGTCACATCGCATGGTGACTGGGTGCCGTCGGTCGTGCCAGCTTCTCGCTCGAGGTGCCATCAGCCTTTGTTGGTCTGCTTCGACTCCTCATACTCCTACACGAGAGAATGTCCATGCACACAAGAAGGAGGACCACAAAAACCAACAGACTAATCAGGATTCCCCAATATTCAGATAACATACGTCACACCCTCACGCGTCATCCTGCGCGAGTCCTCTGGGAACCATCATAGATTTCACACGTCTGTGGAACCGGAAAGTCGATGGAAACCGCTTTTCAACACTGAGACGCATTTCCTGGTGAGGCTGCGCGAACCAGGGGAAATTCGATGAAACGGAATGTGTTGTGAGGAATGCACACCCGACAGGCCCAGACCGTTGGAAGCGTTTTCCTCGGAGGACCATGACACCACCTCCGGATGATGAGGAGGTAGAAGGAAGAGACCTCTACCCTACGCTTCAGCGGGGAGACAGGTCAAGAGGGAAGAATGAGTGGATGCCGAGGCACTCATTCAATGGTTCTTGTAAGGAGGAGGAAGCCGCTGTCATAGTAAGCAGAGTGGCGTGATTGGTAAAGGATGCCTGTGGTGACATCAGAATCTCAGATTCCTAAAGCACTTCGTCGTTCAGCTGTCATACTTACGGCAGCGTTTCTCTGTCTCAGTCTGGTGCCATTGGGCGTTGAACACGCTGCTGCGCAGTCTGTCGAGATCATCCCCCACTGGAGAACCGGCGATAGGGTTGAACTTATGGTTACACGGATACGGGAGAAATCGCTCGATGGCCGGTCTACGCGTTCAGGTAAGACGTACACACGGTTCTCCCTTGAGGTGCTTCGAGCCGGTCCAGAAGGGTATCTCGTGGGATGGACCGTTGGAGCGACCACCTTTGAGGTCCCGGCCCCATCGGAGTCTATTCTGCGTCAAGTCGTGGGACTGATGCAGGGTCTCCAGGTCCTACTCCAGATCGACTCTCGTGGGGCCATCATCGGGGTGCAGAACTGGGAGTCCCTGCAAAATGAGATGCGGAAGAATCTCGATGCGCTCTCAGCCCACGCATCGGCTTCGCAGCGGGGGAAGGCGGATCAGGCCCTGATGGCAGACCTACGGGCACAATGGGACGTCATGTTCTCGACGAAAGCTCAAATTGAACAGGTCTGCACGCGAGATGCACGCACCTATTTTCGGATCCTCGGAAGAACCTATACGCGCGGTCAACACGATGCATACCAGAGCGTTCTCGACAATCCACTCGGTGGCGCTCCGCTTCCGGCTCACACCGACATTGTGCTGAAGTCGTTCGACGACCGGTCTAGGCACGCGGTGCTGCATTGGAAGCAATCGGCTGATCGTGAGCAGACCGACCGGATCATGCGATCGATCGTCAAGGGTTTGGCGGCACAAAGAGGAAAACAGGTGCCGGAAGAGAGACCCATGTACAGCGTATCCCTGGAGAACCAGGCCGAAGTCGAAGTTGATGTGGAGACCGGGTGGGTCACGAAGCTCACCGAAACAAAGGCGGTGAATCTCGGCAGCCGTGCCCAAACGGACACGACATTCATGGTTGTGGAGGTACCGTAATGTTGGCAACACAGGATCGTCAAACTGTATGCATAGATCTTTTGCGAGGGCCTATACGTAGAGGACCCCAAGGCCGCTTGAGCGGCTGACAGGATCACGATACAGTACGTTGATCAGGTTGAGACTGTGAGTGAGTCATACAAAGGAGACAGAAATGAGGAAATCGATAGGAAGAACATTCAGTCTTGTTGTTGGTGTCATATTGCTGTCGACACTTGCCTTCGCGCAAGGAGCTCCTCCCGCCGTCATGCACAAAGTGGAGGCGTCGCAGAAACATGTGAGGACGATCGGCATGGACGAGTATCGGAAGCTTGTCGACAATCCTGGTTCGGCGTTGATCATCGATGTACGCGAGCCTCAGGAGTTTGCGGCCGGTCATGTGCCGGGAGCGATCAACATTCCCCGCGGCCTTATCGATTCCCAAATCTGGAATCACGTCGGCGCTCCGGAGAAGGCCGACATGGAGCGGCCGATCATTCTGCAATGCCAAAGTGGGAAGCGCGCCTCGCTTGCGGCACAGACCTTAGGCGAACTGGGATTCACGGAGACAACCGTCGTACTCATGAATCTCAATGACTGGAAACAGACCGGCAACCCCTTCGTAAAATAGTCGTTGAGCACAGACCCGCAATTCTCTGTTCACGATTGATTTCAGCAGTGCGAGACGGACGACCATGATGACTGTGACGCCGGACACTGAACTCACTCTAAGTTTTCACAATCAGCGGGTCGTCATCTCGCCCTGGGGGGCATCGTTACGGCGGTATTTTGTAATTGGTGAGCGTGGACAGGAACTCGATATCGTATGGGGCTATTCCGGTGGAAGCCGGAAACGGGGTGGTCAAGGTGATGTCCTCATCCCCTTTCCAGGCCGCATTGCGAATGGTCGCTATTTATTTGATGGCCAACCTTTCCAGCTTGAGTGCAACGACAAGGAAGGTCCCAATGCCATCCATGGGTTTGTTCGCAGTCTGCCTTGGCAGGTGCGGGAGGCTCAAGCCAACAGTGTGACGTGCGAGGTCCGTCTGGATGCCGAGACCTATGCGGCTCGCGGCTACCCGTTTTCCTTGGACATCGCCGTCACCTACGAGCTCGACACTTCAGGCCTGAACTGTGTCTTTGTTGTGAAGAATGTCGGAGATCGTGTCGCGCCGGTGGGAGTCGGATTTCACCCCTATTTCACCGTCGGGACGTCGGTGATCGATGACGCTGAGGTGCAGATTCCAGCCACAGGCTACCTCGAATTCAATGAGCAACTCGCTCCCACCGGAACGATTCTGGACGCCAAGGGCACGAGCTGGGATTATCGCCGATTTCGTACGGTCGAGAGGCAACGCTTCAACCATTGCTACGTGAATCTCGAACGCGATGCAGACGGTTTAGCGACGGCGACCTTGCGTCATCGTCCAAGCAACCGCGCCATCGACATTGTGATGGATTCGTCGTTTTCCGCAGTCGTCGTGTACACCGGTGACGCCATCTCAGATGCGCCGCGCGCCGCGCTCGCGATTGAACCGATGACCTGTGCGACCGATGCCTTCAACCATCCGGAATGGGGGCTGAAGCAGCTCGAACCGAGCGAGACATTTTCAGGGCGCTATCGGGTGCACGCTCGCTCCCTATAGGACATCGAACATCGTTGGTTTTGGAGCTATTCGAGGTGTCTCCATAAATTGATCGCCATCAGACATCCATCAGGAGGTGCGCGTACGCATTCTCCGCCGGAATGACCTTCTTACAACTCCAGCCTCTTGAGTCTCTCCGTCGTTCAATGTACTGTTGGTTCCATACTATCTGGCAGGTACGATCACCTGCGCGGTAGGTCGTCATGGTTCGGATGTGGCGGCTTGCACGAATCATCTCACCGATCAATCAAGGGAGGCCGGAATGATTGAGGGTCGTCTGTTGAGAAACACGGTATCTCGAGCAGTCAATGCGCGACGGCGCGTCTCAACATGTCTCGTTCTACTTCTTCTGCTTGGTCCGGGAGTCGCGACCGCTGAAGAATATGAAGTGTGGCTGAGTGATCAAGCCAATACACAAGGCATTTCCTCACAGTCCCTTACCGGAACGCACGGCGGGAAGATTCGCATCTACGAGAGTACCGACTTGGATCAGGATCCACCGGTCAACAATCCGGTGGTTCTGGATGTGACGGAGGATTTATTTCCGAACGCCGATGCCACGACCGGCGCGCATGTGAGTCGAATTCACGGCATCTTGCCGAGCCCGGATCATGTGTACATGGCGTTGAATTTTGTCGGCAGCGGACATTTGGGGCTTGTCGATGGTCGGACCAAACGGCCGGTCTGTCTGTTCCGCACGACGGGAACGACCACCGGCCGTCAAAATCATATGAGCTTTTGGACGCCGGACGGACAACATATCATCGTGGCTAATCAGAATGGCCGCATGCTCGAGCGAGTCGATGTTGTGCGCAACCAGGACGGCATGCCTGAGCAGTTTGTGTTCAACGGCACCGCGAGTTTGGACCTTGTCGGAGGACCTAACCGGATTCAGGTTCAGCCGATTGCGGTAGACATGGAGCCATCAGACGGTATCTCCTGTTCCGTGTCGGGTGTGGTGGCTGATGCACAACCGACGACGACTCCAACCGGTGCGCCCAAACAGGTCGCCGGTCTACGTACGTTGAATGCACCGATCTGCCCGATCCCCGCAAGCAATAGCCGGCATGCATTCACGACGTTGGGAGGCGGGGGTATGTTCGTGATCGATGTAACGGCCACACCAATGGCGATTGTGGGAGAGTATGACCTGTCTGTGGTGAGGGCAGCGGGATGCGGAGGGGCCGAAGCCGATGGGTTCATGCATCTCAATACCGGCACCTCCGGTCCGAACATCTCGGAATTTTCCATTTACCGATTTGGGCTTGATTATCCCATCGCTCCGGCATTCAATGCGCCGAACACACCGGCTCCTCTCGCTGTGTGGCAAGATCCGGACAACGGCAAAGTGGCCGGACAGAACGGCCTTCTGGTGGGCACGAATCGTGATGCCCACGGTGTCGTCATCGTGCAAAACACACAGTCTGGAACCGCAAAGTACCTGCATCAAATGGATCGCATCCGAAACAACGTCGAAGTGTTTAAACTCTCACCCCCATGGAACAATCTGAGCACGCGTCATGAGGGCACCTATAGCCTCACCGCAAGCGGAGCTTGCGGGGGAACGTTGGGGACGACCAGGACCAACGATCCGACACCGGATCTCGCTGACTTGTCAGCCGGCGAAGGGCCGAAGGGGGATCGAATTTATGTCGCGTTACGCGGTCCCTTTCCCTTGACGGTGAGCCACGCGGCGGATGGAAGCTGTCCTGGTTTGGGAATTATCGATCTCTCACCGAACCGGCGGTCCGGAAATCTGACCGCCGTGATGGAGACGAGTGTGATCAATGGGGACAACTCACGGAACCTGAGTGATCCACACGCGGCAATTGTGCGGAAGAAACGCCAATAAACCGACGTCAACTTGTGACTTGAGCACCGGGCCGACGTTGAGTGGGTGAAGACATACACCGAGGAGTCGAAGGTGATTCGACCGTCGGCTCAGGTCCTGAGGTCCGAGAGAGCGCCTAGGTCAGGCCGCTTTTCGGAAAGGCAGCTGTTTGGCGGCGATCAGGTTGCGGCAGAGCTGGCCGAGCTTGAACTGCACCTCGTCAAAAGACTCCCCTTGTGCCGCCTGTTCCGGATAGCCCAGCAGATACCCATGCCACTTGCCTTGATCCTGTGACAGGACATATTGTGGGGCGTCCAAGTCAAGCACGACCCGCCTGGGTCGGTCGATGCGGGGAATCTCTCGAGGGGTTCGTGGAACCTCTCGGCTCAGGCGCTCGATCTGGAACTGCAGCTCCTCGAAGGAAGCCGCTTGTATTTCTCGATCGGGGAAGCCCTCTGGATAGGCGCGCCACTTGCCCTGATCTGGCCAATATACCCAATTTGGTCCGTCCATTCCGGTGAGCATAGCGAGCCTGTCACGATCTGACCAGCAATTTCTAACTTTTTGTACATGGACAATGTAGGCCAACAGGTCCCCGACACCGAGGCGTTTGCGTTTGGCCAGGTCCAGGCCAATCAGTTGTCGTTTCGGGTCGCCATGGCTGGGGCAGGAGAACGACTGGCCCTCTGTCTCCATGGCTTTCCAGAATCGGCCATCTCCTGGCGGCATCAGATGCGGCCATTGGCCCAAGCTGGATATCGAGTCTGGGCTCCTGACCTGCGCGGATACGGCGGGACGGCCCGCCCGACCGGCATCGAGGCCTACTCGATCGAATCGTTGATGGAGGATGTGGGCGGGCTTCTGGATGCGGCACAAGTAAAACGAGCTATCCTCGTCGGACACGACTGGGGTGGAATCATCGCCTGGTACTATGCGATGCGCAACCCCAGCCGGGTTGAGGCCCTTGTGATCCTGAATGCCCCCCACCCCGCCTGCTTCGAGCGAGAAGTTCGGCGCTGGCGGCAGTTGCATCGCTCCTGGTACATGGGAGTTTTCCAAATTCCCTGGCTCCCGGAGGTGGTCCTGTCAGCTCTGCATGGCTACATGATCGGGCGGATCTTTGAACGAATGAGGATGGAGCGCACACAACTGCCAGACACTATCGTGGAGCTTTACCGGCAACAGGCCTGTGAGCCAGGCGCCTTGACCGGCATGATCAATTACTACCGAGCTGCCTTCCGCGGTGGAGGTGCGTGGCGGCAACGCAGCCTAGGGTACCAGAAGATCGAGATCCCCACCTTCGTGATCTGGGGACTCCAAGACCAGGCGCTGGTCGCTCAGAATCTTGATGGTCTGAGCGGATTCGTGAGAGACCTGACCGTCGTCACGATGGCCGACGCAGGACACTTCGTCCATGAAGACCAACCAGAACAGGTGACGCGTCATCTTTTGACCTGGCTTCACGACAACCTCGGGTCCTGATCCAGCATTTCCCACCAGATAGGCCGTAGCGGTTCGCTGTTCTCCCACCGGTGCACAGTCATTCCTATTGCAGCCTCATCTCCTTCTCAAGAAAACACAAAAACCAACCGAATGAGGGAAGTCGTGTCCTGTGCACTGAAACCGAGCAAATTGTTGACCAATAGGCCATACAGGATAGGAGGCAAGGCGAGGCCCACTCCACCCATATATCAACCAAACGAGGCGTCTCATGAGGCAAACCGCGACTGTTGCCGCTGTGTCGGTTGAACAGCGGTCTACGCGATCGACGAAAATTCTTCTTACCGTAGCCGGCCTCATGCTGGTCGGCTTGATCTACAGCGTCGTCGCCCGCGACCCAGACGTGTCTTGTCCGAATGAGCTGGTCGGTGCCTGGGTCACATCGGCCAAGGGGTATGAGGAGGGCATGCTGGTCTTCAGCAAGACCGGTGTGGCGTTCAGCGTCGGAATCGAGCACTTGGATGCGCAGGCCGTCCGTCGGTTGGACGTGACACCAGACGGACCGCGCACGCTCTACACCGTCGTGTACGGAGATTCCCGGCGAGACGAGCAAACCCTCTCCTTCTACTATCACACCAAAGACCAAACCATCACATTCAAGAATCAGGCTCACCTGGTTTGGACCAGAAAAGCGGTGGAGTCATGATTGGTCCCTTTCAACGGAGACAACTGTTCGTCCACCCCGTCCAGTATTGGTTCGTGGTGACGACGTTGATCTACTTTGCCTGTCTGTTGATCGTGCTGTATGCCGTCGTGTTTCTGCCGATGGTCCAGCCGCTCTACGACTCCTCCGTCTCGTGGGAACAACATGCGCAAATTGCCAGTCAGTTCCTGGAGTTAAACGAGCGGATTTGGCCCTGGCTGATCATCACCTTCCTCGTGCTGCTCCTCCATTCGATGTATTTCATGCATCGAATCGCCGGGCCGCTTTACCGTTTCTCGACGCTCTTTCGGTCGATCGGCACCGGACAGCTGCATCAACGGGCTCGATTGCGCAAACACGATTATCTTCATCGTGAAGCGCAGGCCTTCAACAGCATGCTCGATAGTCTCGAGAACAGAATAGGAGCGATCAACTTGCATGCTGCGCTCGTGACGCAAGCGCATGCTGCCGTAGTTCTACATGCTCAAACACAGTCGCTCGTTCAGGTGAGCGCCGCGTTGCAGAGGCTTGATGAGGAGATTAAGGGATTCAAGAGCTGTGTGGCGGACTTTAATGTCGCCGCTGAAAAGTCATTCGAGCAGCAGAGGTTCTCCTTCGACGATTCGACAGAGACGGAACTATCGCCCACAATGAAGGCAGCCTAACCATGGGAGAACCCCTTCGTCTCGCCGAGCAGCCAGAGCCTAAGCCTGAAACTCCCGGTGAACCGAATGCGCTGCCAGAAGGGGTTCGCGAGACACCGAAGTTGACCGTGGTTCAGAGGCCGGAGAAAGCCTCGCAGGGTCAGGAGAGTCCTTCCTACAAGCGCCGACCCTTTTCAGCCGTCCATCCGCTGCAGATCCGAATGCTCTTGCAGGTCATTGCCTATTCGTTGATCGTGTTCGTCCTGCTGGCCGTCCCCGTGTTCAGCCCCTTGATGGAAGCGCTCGACGATCCTGAGCTCTCATGGGAAGCACGCGCCATCGTCGCCAATGATCTGCTCAATTTGCACGCCAGATTTTGGCCCTGGGCGATGGGCGCCTCCGTCGTGGTACTGATCAACTGCCTCCATTCCTTGCAGTTAATGCATCGTGTCGCCGGCCCACTGTACCGACTCCGGAAGGTGTTTCCGAAGATCGGAGAAGGCAACCTCAGTGTTCGCACAACACTCCGGCAACATGATTACCTGGCACCGGAGGTCGACCTGGTGAACCAGATGACGGCTCAGCTGCAGTCGAAGATCAATCAGATCAAGCAGGCGCAGGTCATTCTGGCGCTGGATGCCGCCCGGATGAAGGAGCTCGCCGTCACAAAAAATGATCCTGCCCTGGCCGCCTTGGCGAAGCAGATGGAACAGAACCTGGCCGCCGTGAAGACCTCCCTCGATGGGTTTAAGACACACAACGGATAAACAACCAGCATGAACCACACGCATTTAGACGGCCAGATCATCAGACGGCGATATGTGGCACGGTCACGGCGGTCTCACATGAGGAACACGCAGGGGTTTACTCTCATCGAGCTGATGCTCGCCGTTTCGATCGTCGGCATCTTGGCGTCGCTCGCCGTACCCAACTACATCGACTTTCTGGAAAAGGCGCGTGTCGCCAGGGCCATCTCCGAATTGCACGCCCTTGCGAAGGAAGTCAAAGGATTCGCAATCGGTGGCGGTGGCTACCCCGACACCCTGGCGCAAATCGGGCGTAGCACCATGCTGGATCCTTGGGGAACTCCCTACCAATACTATCGGATCAACTGTACGACTGATGTTGAGATCACCAACCTGGCCAAACTGAAATTGCGCAAGAAACGCCCGCCGCGGGTGCTGCTGGCCGATCACTCACTCACGGCCTACGATGGCGTACACGTCTCCTTTGCTGTTGAGTACGAGGAGCACCAAGATCTACTGCATCTGGTCGCCGGTGGTGGAGCAGGAGGCGGAGGTGGAGCCGGTGGAGGTGGCGGAGCCGGGGGCGGCGGGGGAGCTGGTGGGGGTGGCGGAGGTGCCGGAGGAGGTGGAGGAGGCGGTCCACCTTGTGGCGGTGTTGGGGGAGCGAGAAAAGACCGGTTTCTCGTCCCGCTGAACTCGGACTTCGATGTCTACAGTATGGGGAAGGATCGAGATTCAAAAAATCCTCTCTCTCCACCCCAGAGCCACGATGATGTCCTTCGCGCGAGCGACGGTGGATTTTACGGTTTGGCCAAGAACTTCTAGCCCCGTGTGACCATGCAGACCTCGTTTTCTCAATCGCTCTTCGAGAGCCGTATCGGACGACGGATCCTCGGTCTCTTCGTCCTCTGCGCCCTGGTCCCGACCTCGATCCTTGGCTGGGTCTCGTACGGCCAAGTCACGGAACAGCTCCTCGTGCAAACCTCGGCTCGCCTCAAGCAAGAGAGTAAGTCTCAAGGGATGGTGCTGTACAGCCACCTCCTGACGTTGGCGGCCGATCTAGACCGCCTCGCGGCCGAATTGCCGCAGGATGGAACGGTAAGCGAGGACGTCACCATCACGGCATCAGTCAAGGAGTTGAGCCAACGGTTTCAATCGATTCAACTGTTGGCTGTGAAATCGGATCGGCGTGGACTCTCAGCAGCTCAAGTCGCACATTTACAGGAAGGCAAGTCGCTCCTGGAAATTCATCCGTCCGCTGGGCAGCTGGCCCAACTCACCTTGACCCGGGTCGTCAATCCAAAACGATGGGAGGCGGGGCTCCTGTCCGCCCAGCTTGACGAAGTGGTCTTATGGAGCACGCAGGTCAAAGAAACCCTTCCAGGGAATACGGACCTTGTCGTCGAGGACGGGGCACATCAGGCGATCTACTCCACCTTCTCAGAGCCTGTCACCCTCCCCGATTTTCGTCGGCACAACAGCGGATCCCCGATGGGTGAAGATGCCATGTGGCAGAAAGGCGATCATGCATATGTTTCAGGCGCCTGGTCCATGCCGCTCCGCCACACATTTCTTATTGAACCCTGGGTGATTGTGCTGAGCCAAGCCCGTGAGTCGGCGTTGGCTCCTGTCGAACAATTCCGCCACACCTTCCTGCTGGTCATTGCATCCGCGCTGAGCGCGGTGGTGCTCCTCAGTTTGGCGCAGATCCGGCGGAGCTTGCACCCCGTCACCCTCCTTCAGGAAGGTACGGCGCGTCTGGCCGAGGGAGATTTTACGACTCGTGTGACGGTCACCAGTGACGATGAGTTCCAAGACCTGGCTGGGTCGTTCAACAGCATGACGGACAAGCTCAGCCAGCAGTTCCAGATGTTGGAAACGATCTCGGCCATCAGTCAAGCCATCCTCTCCAGTCACGAACCTGGAGCCATGGTGAGGATTGTACAGTCTCGCATTACGGAGACGATCAGTTGCGAAGCGGTCGGCATGTTTCTGGTCGATCCGGAGGAGCAGGGCCCAACCCTGTTCTCCGTGCGATTCATCACCGGCCAATCGGACGAGGTCAAGGCCTATCATTGTCAATTGACGGATGACCATTTCGCCGCCCTGCAGGCCCATCCGGACCATACGGTAGTGACCGTGTCGTCGATGCCGTCCTACTTGACCGCGATGATGCGACCGGACCTCTCGTTGTTTGCCATCTTTCCCATCATCGTGGACGAGCATGTCAGCGGCGTCTTGGTGCTCGGCTATCGACAGAAAAAGAGACCTCCCGCCGAGGACATGGCCCATGCGCGCCGCTTGGCCGATCAAGTGGCCGTCGCGTTGGCCAACAGCCGGGCCATCAAAGCGCGGGTGCAAGCGCAGACGGAGTTGGTCGGTGCGGTGGATGCCAAACAACAGGCCGAGGAGCGGGCCACGATCCTGCAAGCGACCAACCGGTCGTTGGAGACGAAAGAAGAACGGCTTCGTCATCAACAGAGCGCGACGCTGGCACTTGTGCAGGACCGCACGGTATTCGAGGGCGCGCTGCCTGTCACCGCGAAGCAATTGACCATGATGGCCGCTCAAGCCCTCGCCGTCGATCGGGTGAGCGTCTGGATCTTTGAAGAACAGACACAGTCTCTGTATTGCCTCGACAGTTATGAGCAGCCCACCGACCGACATACGTTCGGCAGGAAACTGGCGCGCGCCCAGTACCCTCATTACGTCTCTGCGCTCAATGAAAAGCGGCTTATTGCCTCCGCCGAAGCGCAACAGGAGTCAGCCTACCGCGAACTGGTCGCGGGCATTCTCGCACCTGGCCACATCCAGGCGCGCATCGATGCGCCCTTTTCTACGCAAGGCAAATTGACCGGTGTGGTGACGATTGAACATGTCGGGTCCCCACGCGACTGGGCGCCGGATGAGCAGCAGTTTGCTCAAGCCTTGGCCAACTTCATGACCCTGGTCCTTGAGGCTGCCCGGCGCCGGGAGTCGGAAGAAGCCCTCGCCCTCGCCAAGCTCGCGGCGGAGGATGCGACGAAGGCCAAAGCGGAATTCTTGGCGAATATGAGCCATGAAATCCGGACGCCGATGAACGGCGTGATCGGCATGACCGAGATTCTCGCTCGCACTCCCCTCTCCGACACGCAACGGCACTATGTGGAGACGATCCACAACTCCGGAGACACCTTGCTGACGCTGATCAACGACATTCTCGATTTCTCGAAAATCGAGGCCGGGAAGTTGGAGATTCAATCCGTCCCGATCGATTTGCGGGATATCGTTGAGCGCACGGTCGAGCAGTTGGCCGAGCGTGCCCAACGGAAGGGGTTGCATATGTTGGCGGATTACGACCCGTCAATCCCGTCCGCCGTGATGGGTGATCCCATCCGCATCAGACAGATCGTGACCAACATCCTTGGTAACGCCATCAAATTCACGCAGGAAGGCGATGTGCGTGTGACGGTCACCGTCGACGCCTCTCAGCCCGCGCAAGACGGAGTTCCGAAGATCAAGCTTGCCATCACCGATACCGGGTCCGGCATCAGTGCCGAAGGCCAAGCCAAACTCTTCCAGTCGTTTTCGCAAGTGGATGGGTCCTCGACGCGCGTGCATGGCGGCACCGGCCTCGGCTTGAGCATCTGCAAACAACTGAGCGGATTGATGGGTGGAACCATCGGCGTGGACAGCGTCATCGGCCAAGGCAGCACCTTCTGGGTCGTCCTTCCCTTGCCGTTGCAGGACGGAGCCATCGCAGGGATGCAGCCCGATCCTTCGCTAGCCAACGTTCGAGTCTGCGCCGCGATCGCTCATCCTGCCACCGGTCGGCTGCTGACTCGGTATCTCTCGCACTGGGGCATCCCCTCACAGGTGGCCAATACCGGTGCCCAGTTCCTCGAGCAAGTAATGACGGAACTCGCGAATGACAGCGGCCCGGTCGTAGCGCTTGTCGATGAAACGTTCACGGATATGACCGATACGGAATTACTGCAAGCGTTGCGCTCCGATGCGACGTATGCGGCGACCAAGATTCTCCGCATGGTGTCGTTCATCAAGCGAGCGGACGTCGAGCAGGATGCCACGAGCGCTCAGATGCACTTCATCACGAAGCCGCTGCGGTACCTTGGCCTGCACCAAGCGCTGGTCGATATGGTTACCGAGAAGCCGGTTGCATCGCCAGACTCACAACCAGCCCAAGCCGCACCGGCGCTATCCGGACATGTTCTCCTCGGGGAGGACAACCCGGTGAACCAGGAAATCGCTCAGCTGATGCTCGAGACACTGGGATGCACCGTATCCCTCGCTCAGAACGGGCGCGAAGTTCTCACCCAGGCCAAGACGGATTCTATCGACCTTATTCTGATGGACTGTCAGATGCCGGAGATGGACGGCTTCGAGGCGACTCGCCTGATCCGCGAATGGGAACAGACGACATCGCGGACACCCATACCGATCATTGCCCTGACGGCCCATGCGTCTCCAGGCGATCGTGAGCACTGCCTGGCGACAGGCATGAACGATTACTTGTCCAAGCCTTTCTCGATGGAGCGATTACAGACGGTGTTGTCCTCCTGGCTTCGGCCGAGCACCGCCCCGGCAAAACATGACGCACCCGTTCTCAGCCTGGTTTCAACAACAAGCTCAGTCCCTGTTGGTTCGGCGGCTGACCCGACCGCAGACACCTCTCCCGTTGTCGATCAGAAGGCCTGGAAGTCGATTACGAGTCTGCAACGGCCGGGCAAAGAAGATGCGCTGGCCAAAATTCTGTCGCTGTATCTCTCGGATTCTCAGGATTTGGTCGACAAGATACGAGAAGGGATGCGGGCCGGTGATGCCCAGGCGGTGAACCAAGCCGCGCATAGCCTGAAGTCCAGAAGCTCGGTACTTGGCGCAGTGACGTTGTCCAAGTTGTGCCGACAGTTTGAAGATTGCAGTCGCCAAGGGCAGCTGACAGAAGCTGAACCGTTGTTAGGGCAGCTCGACGCGGCATTCGACCATGCGAGCCAAATCTTTCAATCCGAACTCGAGAGGAGAGCGGCATGACCTCCCCCACTCACGCGCCACTTCCCCTCGCGCTGATTGTCGATGATGATGCGACGTTTCGCATGTTGTCGCGGATGAGCTTGGAACAGGAGGATCTCCGAGTCGAAGAGGCGGAGTCCGGTCAAGCCGCCATCGATTTCGCCACCACGACGATGCCGGACATCGTGATTCTGGACTTGCAGATGCCCGGTATGGATGGGTTTGCCGTGTGCCAACGGATCCGTCAACTGCCCAGAGGGGAGTTCGTGCCGATTCTGATTATGACGGGGTCTGACGATGTCGATTCGATCGCACAGGCCTATCAAATGGGCGCGACCGACTTTATCGTGAAGCCGTGTCACGGACTCATCCTCAGCCAACGCGTGCGGTACATGTTGCGGGCCAGCCACAACCTGAGCGCCCTTCGCAGCAGTGAATCCCGGTTGGCACAAGCGCAACGGATCGCACAATTGGGCGGCTGGGAATGGGATTTGGTGCAAAACCGCATGGACCTATCTGAGGCAGCCGGCCGCATTCTCGGCATCGCTCCTGGCTCGTTCGATCATACGCAGGCTGCGTATTTGGCCCGCGTGCACGACGGAGACCGAGACGTGGTCGCCGAGGCCATGCGCGAAGCCGTCACCGACGGCACCGGGTTGGATCTGGATCACCGGATGGTCCCGCAGGATGGAAAGGAACGCATCGTCCACCTTCTCGGTGAACTCGTCACGGACGAGAGTACGAACTCTCGCTGCATGATGGGAACGGTCCAGGATGTCACGGACAAGCGTGACGCGGAGGCCAAGATTTACCTCTTGGCCAACTACGATAGTCAAACACATCTCCCGAATCGGAGTTTATTTCTCCATCGCGTTGCGCAAGCCATCGCCTGTGGAACGGGCAGCAGTACCACCGACGCTCTCTTGGTGCTGAGTCTGGACCGCTATCATCGTATCTGCGACATGTACGGGTCCCGCAGCGGGGATCAGATCATCAAAGAAGTCACCGAACGTCTTCGGCAGGCGCTTTCGGTCGGTATGACGATCGCCCAATATTCTGGGACAGATTCGCCGATCCTGGCACGCCTCAGCGATAGTCAGTTCATGCTGTATCTCACCAACCTGTCCACGCCTCAGGATTCCGCCAGAGTGGCCCAGAACTTTCTGGATTCGCTCGGGCACCCGTTTCACATCGGAACGACCAGCCTAACGCTCTCCGCAAACATCGGGATTGCCATTTCCGGCACGGATGGTACGGAAGCCGAGCTGCTGCTTCGCAACGCCGGCACCGCCCTCCAGGCTGCAAAAAACAAGGGACATAATTGCTATCAGTATTTTTCGGATGCGATGAATGTCTCGATTACCGCTCGCGTCAACCTCGAACAAGATTTGCGTGCCGCCATTGCCAACAATCAGTTCGTGCTCCACTACCAACCGCAGGTGGATACCTTGTCGGAAAAGGTGATTGGGTTTGAAGCCCTGATTCGCTGGCAACACCCCACACGTGGGTTGATCTCTCCCGCTGAGTTCATCCCGGTGGCCGAGGAGGAAGAGTTGATCGTTCAAATGAGTGAATGGGTCATTACGAGCGTCACGCAGCAGCAACGCATCTGGCACAAGAGCGGATTGGCACCCACCGCCGTCTCAATCAACTTGTCCGGCCTCCATTTCAGGCAGCGTAACGTCGCCGATCAGATCAAGGCGCTCGTCTATGCCGAAGGAGGGACACCGCAAGACATCGAGCTGGAGTTGACCGAAAGTATTCTGATGACGGACGCATCGACAACGGCGGCCACGTTGAAAGGACTCAAAGAATCAGGCTTTCGAGTCGCGATCGATGACTTCGGGACGGGATACTCCTCCCTCGCCTATCTTCAGCGTTTCCCAATCGATACCCTGAAAATCGATCGCGCCTTCGTCAAGGATCTCCAACTCGGGAAGAGCGATTCTCCGATTATGCGGGCCATCATCGGCATGGGGCGTGCCCTCAACCTTCATATCGTGGCCGAGGGAGTGGAAACGCGAGATCAACTCGCCTTTCTCCGCATGCAAGGGTGTGCCGCCTATCAAGGCTACCTCTTCAGCAAGCCGGTTCCGGCCAACCAACTCCAGCACCTTCTCAGAGATCGCCTGTCTGAGGAAGCCTCCAATATGACAGACCGCTTGAGAAATCGTCTGGCGAGTTGATCTGTCGGACGTTTCCGATCGCAGGCTCTTCGTTAGAGCGGCCTCTGCATGGCAATTCCAGAGGGTGTGGTTCCGGTCGGAAACGGATTTCCCAAGAGCACCGGCAAGGGGACCAAGGTGCCGGTGCCGGAAACAACGGTGTAGGCCGACACCCCTCCTCCTCGATTCGCCACATACAAAAACTGTCCATCCTGCGAGATCGTAATGGCTGAGGGAGTTGTCCCGGCCTGAATGGGGTTCGATGAACTTCCCGAAGAAGGTACGAGGGTGAGCAGCCCATTGGTTCCGATCGTCAAGGCCGAGACGGTGCCTCCTTCGTTCGCCGTGTACAGAACCTGCCCATCCGGCGCCACGGCGATTCCTATCGGACCGGTTCCTCCTATGGACTGAGGGTTCGTTCCGGACCCGACCGGCGGCACCAGCGTCAGCAGTCCGCTGGTCTCGACCTGAAAGACGGTGACGTTATTCGATGCGCGATTCGCCACATACAAAAACTGCCCGGTTGACGAGAGCGCGAGTGCGCTCGGTGCGTTGCCACCGACCGCAACCGGATTCCTGAGCGACCCTGTCGGCGGAACCAGCTTCAACAATCCGTTCGTTTCGATCTGAAAGACCGACACGGTGTTGTCGGCGCTATTGGCCACATACAGAAACGAATCGGTCGCGGAACCGACGAGCGAAACAGGTGCTGAGCCTCCAGCCGCAACAGGATTGGGCATTCCCGCTTCCGGCGGGACGAGCGTCAGGACGCCGGTGGCCCCGATCGTGAAGGCCGTCACGCTGTCGGAACCTCGATTGGCGACGTAGAGGAACTCTGTATTGCTTGAAATGGCGACGGCACTTGGAGCGGTACCGACTGAGGCTGGATTGGGACTCGTGGCTGTTCCGGAGGCCAGTAGTAACCCGCCATCGGTACCGATTCTGAATGACGTGACTTGGTTCGTCTGACTGTTTGTGGCAAAGGCAAAAAACCCATTTCGCGAGACGGCGATGGCCGATGGAGTCGACACGTTGGCCACGGGCGATCCGGCAATGGCCGAGAGCCCACCGGTTGTCCCATTGACCGTATACGCCGAGATATTGTCGGAACCGCTATTGGTGACATAGACGCTCGCCGCCGTCGGCTCCCCGCCACCTATTGGGCTGCCGCCGCTACCAAACCCGCCTCCACCACCCTCATCACCACAGCCAGGTGCGAGAAACACCAATGGCATGAGCCACGCAAGTCGAAATCGATTCGCTGATGATCGGCTACGCATTCTTCCTTCTCCACGCCCTTCTTTGACTTATACCATTCTACATGTGGAGTGACAACGGAGCACCTACGGATATTTTTTGATGTGAGTCGTTTCAATCCTCGGTCACTGCGGAGCGATTGAAGTCACTCTGTCGGCCAACATCATGTCGAAATGTATTAGACTCAGATCCCTTCAAACTGGCACACTGCAGACAGCCTTATCCAAATGGAGAACGCGTTGCACCAATCACTCACGATTCTGGGGGCCGGCTATACCGCCAAGATCCTTCACCCGCTCGCGGAGCGTCGCTATACCCATGTGTGTGCGAGCAGTCGAGATCCCGAACAACATCTCAGCCATCTGAGTCCCGATCATCGGATCGCCTTCGATCTGGCTCGACCTGACACCTGGGTATCGATCCCGACTGCGACCGATGTGCTGTGGTGTTTTCCGGCGGTGCCGATTGAGTTGGTGCGGCAATTTGCCGATCATGCGTTGCTGGGTGCGCGCCGAGTGGTCATCCTTGGGAGCACCTCCGCCTATCGTGAGGGAGCCACACCACCCTATCCTCCACCCTGGGTTGATGAATCAACGCCCATCGATCTCACCATACCTCGTGTACAAGGTGAAGAACTCTTGCGAACTGCCTATGGTGCCATTGTCTTACGAGTCTCGGGGATATACGGGCCAGGCCGCAATCCGATCGACTGGATTAAGACGGGACGGGTGAACCGCTCACGGAAGTATGTGAACCTCATTCACGTTGAAGATCTGAGCGCCGTCTGTCTTGCCGCACTGAGGCATGGGCAATCTGGTGAGGTCTACAACGTGAGCGATGGGACTCCGAGAACGTGGCATGAGATCTGTGAAGAGGTCGAGCGACGCTGGCACATCGGATCATCTGTCTCGGGTGAACAGAAGCCAGGCGGGAAACGTCTCTCAAATCATAAGCTCTTCGAGTTGTTGGAGTTGGATCGTACAGGTCTGCGGCATACGGATGTGTTTGAAGCACTTGCCTCGATACAGAAACAGTCGCTCACCCAAGTAGAGCCATCACGGTAAGACATACCAGCAAGTTATTCATCGCATGCGCGACCATGCCGGGGATCAGACTGCCGGTCCGTTCGTAGATCCATGCCCACAGAAATCCACTCCAAAACACACTGATGAACCCGATGAGACTGTAGCCGTGTGCGAGGGCAAAGATGCTGGTGCTGATGATCGCGGCGGGAACGAATGTGAGCCGTCGGCGAAGCGTGGCGTACAGCAGTCCGCGAAACGCCAGTTCCTCAAAGATCGGGGCGAAGAGGATGTATTCCAATAAACTTACGGTCAGCTTGGGCGTTGAGGCCCACACGAGGTTGGGATCGAACCATTCTGTCCAGTGGTTGCTCACATCCAAGAATTCGGCAGTTCGACCAAGGACCCATTCTCCCCAGAGCCCAGCTGCGACCACGGCGATAATGATGCATGCCAGTCGGCCGGGATGCACGTTTTTCATACGTAACCCGAAACCGGTCCAGAAGGTCAGACCGGCCGGCTTGAGCAGGTGAACGTAGGCAAGAATGAGCAACGGAATGTTCGCCAAGGGAATGACGAAGGCGCTTACTAACGATTGCGCAAGAGATGGAACGGTTAGAAACGCGACGGTTGTAACAACCCCCAACGCGCCGCCGCGGAGGATGACAGCCATGGCGGTACGTCCAGACCACGGTGGTGGAACGCCTGGCCGATGGATGCGTAGAATATCGACTCGTTGTCCCTGCAAGCGCACGATGCCTAACAACATAACCGATCCGACCAACAAGCAGATCACCTCCGTCACGATCAGGGGACGAATCCCCTGCTGGACGTGATCGGCGTTGCCGGCATTCTGTTGTTCAACGGTCGTGAGCAGTGCGTGGTCCCCTCCACGTTGCGCTAACCGGGCAGACAGCTGATTGTAAAACCATCCACTAGGCATCGCTTCCGCAAGGGCTGCTTGTAGATCAGCTTCTTGAGCGGGACTCAGCGGTTGGGAACCATAGGCGGCCACAATGAGTTGTTCGAACAGTCCCGTATAGAGCCCCTGATCCTGCCATCTCTCCGCCTCGGCAACGGCCTCATCGTGCCGGCCTGATTCACCCAGTAAGATTGCCAGTCGCAGTTTCGAGAGTGGATCATCCGTCGTGGCAGCGAGTTCGCGGTACCATTGAATGCCTTGCTCATAGGCCTCCCTCTGGTCGCCCATGGTCCACTCCGCGAGCCATTGCTGCCATTCCGGCGACCGGCTGAGCCCATCTTGGGCCTCCATCATGCGACCGACCATCAACTCTAAGGCGCGCTCCGGTTCTTCAAAGCGATCGAGTTTGGGTGCGGTGAGTGAAAACCAGACGATACTGCCGAGTGCGGTCACCAGCACACAGGCACACACGACGCTCACGAAGGTCGACCATGGAGAATCGTACGGTGAAAGAGGATGGTGGGAAACTGTCTGGTGATCGACCTGTGGGACGCGTTCCAATTGTCCGATCGACAGTGCCTGTTCTCTCATGGGGAGCAGACTATATCATGGGCATCATCGACTCTTAATCCCCCTCGAAGTGGCTACGGACCAAGGGAGTCGAAGATTTCTGGCATAGCCTTGCCTGATGAAGTTGGCTATACTAACCGCGCGACATTTCAGGAGCCTTTCCACGATGGAAGAATTTTGCGCACCACGACGGTTGCTGTTGGGACCAGGTCCCAGCAACGTGCATCCTCGGGTCTTGCAGGCCATGGCAACCTCGCTTGTTGGACATCTGGACCAGGCCTTCCTTGCCGTGATGAACGACGTTCAAACACGCCTCCGTCGACTCTTCTCGACCGCGAACCGTTTGACCATCGCCGTTTCCGGGACAGGATCTGCCGGGATGGAGGCGGCTGTCGTGAATATTGTCGAACCAGGCGATGCCGTGATCGTGGGCGTCAACGGTGTGTTTGGTACTCGACTCGCGACGATCGTCGAGCGCTGCGGAGGAAAGGCGATTCGGATTGAGGTGCCGTGGGGACAGATTATTGAACCGGATCTGATCGAGGAGAAACTCAGACGATCGGGTCCGGTCAAGGCCGTCGTACTCGTCCATGCGGAAACCTCCACAGGTGCCTGGCAACCCATCGAACCCATGAGTGCGATGTGTCGCGCGCACGACGCGTTGCTGATCGTCGATGCGGTAACATCGCTGGCAGGTCTGCCGGTTGAGGTCGACCGATGGGGAATCGATGTCTGTTATAGCGCCACCCAAAAATGTCTGAGCTGCCCGCCTGGTCTGGCCCCACTCACCGTGAATGACCGTGCGCTGTCGGTGATCCGCAGTCGTCGAACTCCCTGTCAAAGTTGGTATTTTGACTTGTCCCTCATTGCGGACTATTGGACGGAGCACAATCGGGCCTATCATCACACAGCGCCGATTTCGATGTTGTATGCCCTTCGCGAATCATTGCGGATCATCGCGGAAGAAGGGCTCCCTGCTCGCTTTGCCCGGCATCACCTCAACAGCCGAGCACTGATGGCAGGACTGCTGGCGCTTGGCTTCGATCCAGTACCCCCGGTCGACTACCGACTCCCTACGTTGCTGTGCGTGACCGTTCCTACATTGATCGACGAGGGGGCCGTCAGGGCTCAACTTCTTGAGCGGTTCGATATTGAGATCGGAGGAGGTTTAGGTCATCTCAAGGGAAAGGTCTGGAGGATCGGACTGATGGGAGAATCGTCGACGGAAGCCAACGTGCTGACGCTGTTGAATGCGCTGGAAGAGATCGGCATCCAAAACGGGTGGGTTACAATTCCCGGGATCGCTCTCCAAGCTGCGGCCTCTACCTATAGTCGAGGGCGGTAAGTTGTGACGATTGCGATTCATCATGCACGCCTGATCGATGGGACTGGAGCCGTTCATGAGGGCGCCACAATCATAGTAAGAGGCTCAAAAATCTCCGCAGTCGGTCCCAGCAAGACTCTAGCCATTCCGAAAGGGACCCTGCGCATCAATGGACGTGGCCTCACGATTCTCCCTGGTCTGATCGATTGTCATGTGCACCTCTGTTTGGGAGGTGAGGCGGATGTCGTGGCGGCTTTAGACTCGGAGCATCCGTCGCTGACCCTACTCAAATCAGCCAGCCACGCGAAGGCTACAGTCGATGCCGGCTTCACAACGGTGCGAGACGTTGGCGCTCGTGACCATTCGATCTTTGCCCTCAAACAGGCCATCGATTCCGGGCTTGTGCCTGGTCCACGCATCGTCGGGGCAGGTCTCGCGATCTGCATGATCGGTGGGCACGCACGGTTCATCGGTCGAGAAGTAGAAGGGACAGAGCAAGTCCGACAAGCCGTCATGGACCAGATTGCTGCCGGCGCTGGAGTCATCAAGGTCATTGCCTCTGGCGGCGTCCTCACGCCCGGCACATCTCCGGACGTAGCCCAAATGACGATGGAAGAATTGTCCGCGGCCGTCGACGCGGCACGCCATGCTGAAAAAAAAGTGGCAGCCCATGCGCACGGCGCTTCAGGCATGAGAAACGCAATTCTGGCTGGTGTCCGTTCGATCGAACACGCCACGCTGCTCGATGAGGAGGCCGGTGCCCTGATGAAGCAGTACGGTGTCTATATGGTCCCTACCCTCTCCGCCTTAGCGACCACAGCGGCCTGTCGACCGAGTTGCGGCATTCCGGAAAGTGCATTGAGCAAGGCCAAAGCCATGACGAAACGTCACCAAGCCAGTTTCAAATATGCGCATCGGAACGGAATTTCCATTGCGATGGGGACCGATGCCGGAACACCATTCAACTATCATGGAGACAACGCTCAGGAACTCGAACGCATGGTCGCTCTGGGCATGACACCGATGGAAGCGATCGTCGCTTCGACAGCTGCCGCAGCTCGATTGATCGGAGTCCAGAGTATAGTTGGAACCCTGACGAGGGGAAAAGAAGCTGATCTCGTGGTCCTGCGAGGCAACCCACTGCAGCGAATCGATGTGCTACGGGATCGGGATAAAATTGTGGGTGTAATGAAGGCAGGGAAGTTTATGTCGGGCCCATTTTCCCACGCCTAACGCCGTTCATAAAAAAGTTCGAGAGCCGAGGCCACGCCGTGAACCCGCCCTTTCTGAGAACTCTCCTCTAGACGAGATCTGAGGGATCGAATCTCACGTTCATCACCTTTTTTGACAACTCCTTGAGATACCAGCATCTCCGTGGCCACCTCGACCAAACGATGCTTTCGGCTCTCCATCTCATCAGTCACGAGGTCGCCCATAATGTCTGAGGCCCGCGTGTGAACGACTGGCTCAAAGAATGAATCATATCCCTGTGCTTGAATGGTCTGAGCACGAATTATTTTTAATTCATCCTTCACGCGAGCGACATTCTGCATCATGATCGCAAACATTTCTTTCCGTCCCTCGTCGAACAGCTTCTGTTCGATCTCGTTCAGAATGAGTTCCGGGTCGGCCGACGCAGCGCGTGGTTCATCTCCCCACGAGAGGCGGTCGTAGCTCCTGCGCTTCTCCGGGTCGCCGATGATCTCGTAGGCGACATTGATCTCTCTGATCCGTGCTTCGGAATCTGTCTTGTGCGGATTACGATCGGGATGGTGCTCAAAGACCAGCTTGCGATAGGCTTTTTTGATCTCTTCGTCCGAGGCGTCTCGTGAGACTCCGAGCATTTGATAGTAATTCATGCGCGCCATGCGAAGGACTATAGCACGGAGGGTCGGTCGCTTCACCTTGACTGTGGCCGAGATCCTCCGTAGCCTTGGCGACTCTCGCGTCAGGGTTCTCTGGCTGGCTCGAGCAATTCGTATACACGTAGGATGATCGGATGAATGGTTCCTCATGGCGATCTGGAGTTACCCGCTACCAATGGCTGGTGCTTTTTGTCGCCTGGCTTGGGTGGGTCTTCGATGCGATGGACGCCACAATCTACGCCATCGTCTTGCATCCGGCCTTGCACGATCTGCTGCAGACGGCGAGCGGCCCACCAACCACAGAGCAGATCGGCTGGTACGGCGGAATTATATTCTCCATCTTTCTTATCGGCTGGGCAATCGGCGGGATTTCATTCGGGATCATGGCTGATCGATTCGGCCGGACGAAAGTCTTGATCGCCACGATTATCATCTATGCTGTGTTCACCGGAGCTGCCGCATTGGCGGAAACCTGGTGGCACCTAGCACTCGCGAGATTTCTCACCGCGCTCGGTATCGGTGGTGAATGGGCAGCCGGCGCTGCCATCGTGGCGGAAACGTGGCCAGAAGATAAGCGGGCTAAAGCGGCAGGCATTCTTCAGTCGGCTTGGGCAGTCGGATTCTTTCTAGCAGCCGCGATCAACCTTACTCTCAAAGAATCGTATGGCTGGCGAGGCCTATTTCTGATCGGTGTGCTTCCTGCATTTGTCGCGTTACTCGTGCGCTGGTGGGTCAAGGAGCCGGACCGCTGGACGCATGAGCATGAGAAACAGGCCATCCCTGTGACCACCATCTTTCATGGTGATTTGCGGCGAGCCACGTTGGTTGGTTCGGCATTGGCCTTTGTGGCGGTCTTCGGATTATGGGGCTCAACGAACTGGGCGCCAACCCTGATCCGTGAATTGCCCGACTTGAAGGGACAAGATCCAGCACTCCTCACCAAATATGTGAGCTATGCCATTATGGCGTTAAATGCCGGTGCGATCTTTGGCTATCTCGGCTTTGGTCCATTGGCTGACCGATTTGGCCGGAGACCGGTGTTTGCTCTCATGTGCCTGGGAAGTTTTATTATGTTGCCGATTACCTATTTGGTCCCGACGAGTTACACCGGGGTCTTGATGCTGTTGCCGCTCTTGGGATTCTTTAACAATGGAATCTTCAGCGGGTTTCCGATCTATCTGCCCGAACTGTATCCGACAAGGCTGCGAGCTACTGGAGCTGGTTTTTGCTTTAACGCCGGGCGCGTCCTGGCGTCGGCCTCCCCGTTTCTGACCGGTTGGCTGGTCACGACCTTAGGCACGTTTGGACGTGCCGCCAGCACCGTTGCCCTTATCTATTTGATCGGACTCATTGTTTTGTTGTTTGCTCCAGAAACCAAAGGGCGCCGACTCCCGGACTAACTCCCCCGCTCTTGACTTTCCTCTATGCCGGATTATCTATCCACCATGGATATGAAACAAACCCCAAAAATACTCACTCACGATGAACGAAAAGCGGCCGAGGCAGCATTCGCTGGTCGCCCATGTAACCCAACGTGGTCTGCATCGGCCAAGAAGGTCTATGAAGGCTTGATGCGTGCCCTGCCTCCGGCGCCAAATGAATCAACGTTAGTATCTGATGAGTCGCTGGTCGAGGAGAAGGAAACGGTTACGCCAATCCTTTCCTTGTCAGGAGACGAAGTATCAAAGGTTGAGGATGGTCTAAAGGCGGAAGGGGTTTCTGAGGGGAAGGTTGGTCAGCTGTTGCAAGGGTTGATGGAGACAAGAGAGCAGGCGATTCAGGCCGGTGTTCTCATTGACGTGACTGCAGACGCCCAGAAGCTGGGCATGAGTTTTCCCATCACGATTACGAAACCCTTGTGGGAAGTCGGCATCGCTCCAGATCAAACACTTTCAGATGAAACGAAAGCGTCACGATTACGTGACGTGTTGATGGCGTTTCGTCTTCGTTTGGCGAGTCAGGCCACGCTTTCTCCGTTAATCGATTTTCCTGCCATGCTCGCCCTCCCACCAGGTGGCGTGCCACAGCCTGTGCCACTGTTCGCCTTGATCCAACCGGGCGAGCAGAATCAAGCGATGGTCACGCTCTTACTTCCGAACGAAGTCTCGGCCTCGATCGTACCCATGAACTGATCCGTCTGAGGAACTTTTCAGTTCAGCCCCCTACCCAGAAAACCACTCTTGTCAAACCGTGCAGCTCATCTTCGTGCGCCCTCAGAGCCGATGCACAACGGGATGCAGTATGGGTCTTCGCCAGCTGGAAAACCTGCCTTGTCCTCTATCTTGGTTCATGGTCAGTTCCCGCCGTCGTCAGCTCGCATACAGCTCTTCAAATCGTATCTGTCGCACCTCCCGTAGGACAATTGCCCGTGTCATAGTGGCCCTTCTTGAGGACCCTATAACTGGACGGATGATGTGCTAGCTACAGGGAGATACAGAAGGTTAGGCGAGCAGACCGAAGGTATGCTAGACTGTTCCCCAACAGACGAAAAGAAGAGGCCGATATGAAAGCCGTGAAGTACACAAAGGATGGCGTCGTGATACCGTCGTCCTGGGTCAAGGGCTGGGGAACGCCCGTGTCGATCCGTCGGGGGACGCACATGGTCATTTTAGAGTCACCGGAACGCAAAGCCAGCCGTCAACGACTGGGGCGGATGATTCGCAAACTGCGCCATACCGCGAAAGAGTTGGGCCCCCTGCCACCGGAGCAGATCGCCGCTGAAGTGGCAGCTGTTCGAGCGCAGCGTGCGCGTCGTTCTTGATACCAATATCCTCGTTGCCGGGCTGATGTCGTTGACCAGTCCACCGGCGCAGATTCTCAACGCCGTTCGAACTGGACAAGTTGTAGCGGTGATGAGTGCGGTCACGCTGGCGGAACTGCAAGACGTACTCCAACGGCCTGCAATTCGCCGATACTTCCACCATGCTGCCATCACGCCAGAGGCGTTTCTCGCTGATCTGCGTCTCCACGCCGATGTGATGCGCCCCGTTTCCACCAACACCCCTATCCGCGATGAGCGCGATCGCCCATTCCTTGATCTGCTCGCCACGAACCCATAGCCCCACTACTTCGTGACCGGAGATCAGGATTTCGAGGCCTCGCACTACAGCGGCGTCCCCGTCATTTCAGCCGCCGACTTTATTCGCCTGCTCAGACACCGGTAACGTGACCCAATAGCTCACCGCTCATTTGGCAGGCCAATCAACCCACCCGCCGCTGATCGACTTTCCGGCGATGCTGGCCCTCCCACCAGGTGGTGTGCCGCAGCCGGTGCCCTTGTTCGCCTTAATTCAACCGGGTGAACAGAATCAGGCGATGGTGACGCTCTTACTACCGAACGAAGTCTCGGCCTCGATCGTACCCATGAACTGATCCGTCTGAGGAACTTTTCAGTTCAGCCCCCTACCCAGAAAACCACTCTTGTCAAACCGTGCAGCTCATCTTCGTGCGCCCTCAGAGCCGATGCACAACGGGATGCAGTATGGGTCTTCGCCAGCTGGAAAACCTGCCTTGTC